>DASZDB010000424.1:0-3358 GCA_035942495.1 Solirubrobacteraceae bacterium | reverse complement strand
CGCCTCGCTCGCGCCCCCGCGAGCCGGGCGCCGTGCACTCCGTCCACTCCGTCCGCGCGCGGCGCGGCGGGGCACGGAGGCGCCGTCGGCAAGGGCGTCGATCGACCTGCGCAGCATGTCGGCCAGCGTGTCGAGGTCCGCGAGCGCGTCGTAGTCGCCGAGCAGCCCGAACCCGAGCCGGCCGTTGTAGCTCATGACCGCGACGCCCAGCGCCTGACGGCCGGCGAGCGGGACGACGGGGTAGAGGGCGCGCAGCTCTCGCCCGAGCAGGTACAGCGGCTGCTGGGGGCCGGGCACGTTCGTCACGACGAGGTTGAAGAAGCGCTGGCGCTGCTGCAGCCGCGCGGCCTGGCTCATGATCGTCGGCGGCGCGAACCCGGCGAGCTCGGTCAGCGCGCGCGCGCCGACCGCCTGCTCGGCGTCGGCGAGCTCGGCGGTCGCGTCGCGGATCGCTGCGTGCTGGCGGACCGGGTCCTCGATGCCGACCGGCAGGGAGACCCACATCGGCGCCACCTCGCTGCCGAGCGCGCGGCCCTGGCCTTCGCCGCGCACGAGCACCGGCACGAGCGCGCGCAGCAGCACACCGCCGGTGTCGACGCCGCGGTGGCGCAGGAAGCGGCCCAGTGCGCCCGCCACGACCGCCAGCACCGCATCGTTGACGGTGCCGCCGAGCGCGTCCTTGACGCGTCGCAGCTCGGCCAGCTCGGCGTCGACCCACGTGTAGCGGCGGTGCGGGCCGACCTTGACGTTCAGCGGCGTCGGCGGCGCCGGTCGCAGGCCGGCGAACGCCAACGCGCCCATCGCCTGCAGCCCGTCGCGCGCGCCGCGCAGCAGCTCGCGCGGCGTCCGCACGACGGCGCGCACGCTGCGGGCAAGCTCCTGCGGGCGCGTCGCACGCTCCACGAGCGCGTCGGTGAGCAGCTGGGCCGGGGTCGGCAGCGGGCGCGGGGTCCAGGCCCTCGGCGCCGCGGGTCGCGCCGGGGAGGGCTCGGCGTCGACGAGCACCGTCGTGATGTCGACGGCCTCGATGCCGTCGACGAGCGTGTGGTGGCTCTTGGCGACGAGCGCGAAGCGGCCGACGCGCGAGTTGCGGGCTGTGCCCTTGTCGGCGTGCGCCCGCAGGCCGTCGACGAGCCACATCTCCCACAGCGGCTTCGTGCGGTCCAGTCGCTGGGCGAACAGCCGGCCGGCGAGGTTCTTCAGCTGCTCCTCGCTGCCGGGCGCCGGCAGCCCGGCGTGGCGCAGGTGATAGCGCAGGTTGAAGTGCGGGTCGTCGACCCAGACGGGGCGGCCCTGGTCGAGCGGCACATCGGCGAGCCGCTGGCGAAAGCGCGGCACGAGGTGCAGGCGCGACTCGACGAGCTCGCGCAGCTCGTCGTAGGGCGGCGTCGGCCCGTCGAAGACCGTCACGGAGGCGACGTGCAGCCGCGCCCCGGCCTTCTCGAGGTGCAGGAATGACGCGTCGAGTGCCGAGATGCGGTGGCCGTGAGCGATGCGCTTGATTGTTCCATGCCCGTCCGTCGCACCTGCGGCGGGCAGCGGTCCGGCGCGGTCGGCATTGTGTGTGGCGTGGCACCGATCGCCCACCTCGACATCGACGCGTTCTACGCAAGCGTCGAGCTGCTGCGCCGCCCGGAGCTCCGCGGCCTGCCGGTGATCGTGTCGGGCAGCGGACCGCGTGCGGTCGTCACGACGGCCTCCTACGAGGCGCGGCGCTACGGCATCGGCTCGGCGATGCCGACGTCGCGCGCGCGGCGGCTGTGCCCGGACGCGGTGCTGGTCGCGCCGGACTTCGCGGCGTACAAGGACGCATCGCGCGCGGTGATGGGGCTCGTGCGACGAGCGGTCGAACGGGTGGAGGTCGTCGGGATGGACGAGGCGTACCTCGACCTCGTCGACCTCGTCGCGCCGCGCGCGGCGATGCGGCGGCTCGTGAGCGACATCCACGCCGCCACCGGGCTGGACTGCTCGATCGGGATCGGGCCCAACCGGCTCGTGGCGAAGGTCGCGTCGGACGCCGAGAAGCCGCGCGGCTTCGTGTGCCTCACGCGCGAGCAGGCCTGCGCGCGCTTCGCCGACCACCCGCCGGGGCTCGTCCCGGGGATCGGGCCGAAGACCGCCGCGCGCCTGGAGGAGATGGGGATCACGACGCTGCGGACGCTGGCCGCCACGCCGGTCGACGCCCTGGTCGCCCGCTTCGGCGCCAACCACGGACCCGATTTGCAGCGGCGCGCGCGCTTCGAGGCTTCCGCGCGCCTGACGCCGGTGCGGACGGCGCATTCGGAGTCGCGCGAGACGACGTTCGACTACGACATCTCCGATACCGCGAAGCTCGAGGAGATCCTGGCCGACCTCGCGCGCCAGCTGTGCGAGCGGCTCGCCAAGCAGGACCGGCGCGGGCGCAACGTCGCGATCAAGGTGCGCCTGTCGGACTTCACGACGGTCACCCGCGCGCGCATGATCGCCGAGGCGACAAACGATTCCGCCGTCGTGGCGGGCGTCGCGCTAGAGCTGCTGCGCGAGTACGCGCCGGCGCGGCCGGTCCGGCTGCTCGGGGTCCGCGTGGCGTCGTTCGAACGTGCCACATCGCCGGGCGACGCCGATCAGCTCGCGTTGCCGTTGTAGCGTTGCGTTCGTGCCGACCATCGACATCGCGGGAAACGACCTGTACTACGAGCGCCGCGGCACGGGTGAGCCGATGCTGCTCATCCAGGGCCTCGGCGGAAACAGCCTGCACTGGGGCGAGGGCTTCCTGGGCGGCCTCGAGGCGAGCTTCGAGCTGATCCTCTTCGACAATCGCGGCGCCGGACGCAGCGGAGCGCTCGAGGGCGAGCTGACGATCGCCGAACTCGCGCAGGACGCGCTCGGGCTGCTCGACGCGCTGGAGATCGACCGCGCGCACGTCGTCGGGATCTCGATGGGTGGGATGGTCGCGCAGGAGCTCGTCCTCGCCGCGCCGGAGCGCGTGCTGACGCTCACGCTCGGCTGCACGTTCCCGGGTGGACCCGAGTCGAAGATGACCGACATGGAGGTCGTCGGCATGCTCGCCGAGGCGGTGCTCTCAGGCGATGACGAGCGCACCCTGCGCGTCGGCTACGAGGTCATGATCGCCGCCGAGTACGGCGAGCAGGAGGGCGCCTACGAGCTCTACAGCGACCTGGCGAACCAGTACCGCGCGCCGATCCCGGTGCTGATGGCGCAACTGTCGGCGATCATGGGCCATGACACGAGCGACCGCCTCGGCGACGTCGCGGTGCCGACGCTCGTCATCCACGGCACGGAGGACCGGCTGATGGACTCAAGCAACGGCGAGCTCATCGCGCAGCTGATCCCCGGCGCGCGGCTGGAGCTGCTGGAG
>DASZDB010000423.1:0-7018 GCA_035942495.1 Solirubrobacteraceae bacterium | reverse complement strand
GCCCGTGGCCTCCCCGCCGGCGCCGCGTCCGCCCGTGCCGGAGCCCGCCGGCGCCGCGCCCGCGCCGCGCACGCTGTCGTACTCGCGCCTCGCGGCATGGCTGGGGTGCGGCTATCGCTACTACCTGCAGCGCGAGCTCGGCCTGCCCGACGAGCCCGTCGCGGCCGACGACGATGCCGATGCGCGCGCAACCACGGAGGCGCCGCCGCCGGCGGGGCTGGATGCCCGCACCCGTGGCTCACTCGTCCACGCGTTGCTCGAGCACGACGACGGCGACCTCGCCCCGCTGGCCCAGAGCTGGGGCCTGGAGTTGACCGACGAGGAGCACGCCGATGTCCTGCGCCTGCAGGCGGCGTTCGAGCAGTCGCCGCTGGCGCGCCGCATCGACCGCGCCCGCAGCGTGCACCGCGAGCATGCCTTCACGGTCGCGCTCGGCGACACGCTGCTGACCGGCGTCGTCGACGTGCTCGCGCAGGAGCGCGGCGGGCAGCTCGTCGTCGACTACAAGACCGACGCCGTCGGTCCGGCGACCGATCTCGCCGTGTACGTCGCGGAGCACTACGCCGTCCAGCGCTCCGTCTACGCGCTCGCCGCGCTGCGCGGCGGCGCGCCGCGAGTCGAGGTCGCCTACGCGTTCCTCGAGCGCCCGGCGCAGCCGGTTGCGGAACGCTTCGAGGCCGCCGACGCCGACCGGCTCGAGGCCGAGCTGCGCGGGCTCGCGGCGGGCCTGCTGGCCGGCGAATATCCCGTGGCGGCGGTGCCGCACCGCGAGCTGTGCCTGACCTGCCCCGGGCGTCGCGCGCTGTGCTCGTACGACGAGGAGATGACGCTGCGCCCGCGCTCCGCCACTTGACCGCGGGCATAACGTCTGCGCGGATGAGCGCCCACCCTGCGGGACCGCGCAACGCGTCGAACGCCGTGACGTCCCTGGTGCTCGGGATCCTCGGCATCGTCCTGTGCCCGCTGCTCGGTCCCGTCGCCTGGTCGCTGGGGCGCAAGGGGGAGCAGGAGATCGACAACTCCGGCGGCGCCGTCGGCGGCCGCGCGATGGCGACCGCAGGCAAGATCCTGGGCATCATCGGGACGGTCCTGATCCTCATCGTCGCGGTCGGCCTCGTCCTGCTGCTGGCGATCAGCGAGCCGACGTAACCGATGAGGCACCCCGCCGCGCACCTCGTCGAGATCCCGGTCCTGCCCGCGGTCGGTCTCAGCGTCGCCACCGGCGGGGCGCTCGCGCTCGGCACGGCCGGCGTCGTCACGAGCACGACCGGCACCGGGCTGACCTGCCTGTTCGCCGCCGCGACCGGCGTGCCCTGCCCGTTCTGCGGCATGACGCACGGCGTCGCGGCGCTCGGCGCGGCTGACCTCGGCGCCGCCGTCGCAGCCAACCCACTGGCGCCGCTCGCGGTGGCGCTCGCCGTCGCGGTGCCCGTCGTGCTGCTCGTCCGCCGGCGTCTGGCCGTCGCGCCGGCCGCGCTCTGGGCGCTCGCGCTCCTCGTCAGCGTCGTATGGCTCGCGCGCGTGCTGCTGTGAGCAGCGACCCGCCGTTTCCTCCGTCGTTTCCGCCACCGCCGGCGAACGATCCGCCACCGGCGCAGGTGCCGGGCGGCGTGGCCGCACTCGTGCTGGGCGTCCTCAGCATCGTCCTGTGTCCGCTCTGCGGCCCGTTCGCGTGGTCGCTGGGACGCAAGGGCGAGCAGGCGGCGGACGCGTCGGGCGGAGCGCTGAGCGGCCGCGGGCTGGCGACGGCGGGCAAGGTGCTCGGCATGATCGGCACGTTCTTCTTGTTCTTGCTGATCGTCTTCCTCGTGCTGTCGGTCGCGATCGGCGGCGACGGCTCGGACGGCTCCGGCTTCGTCTGAGCGAGCGCGGCTACCGGCGGGCGCCCTGGGGCGGGGCGAGGACGTCGCGTCCGTAGCCGTCGCCGGAGCTGTCGTGGGATGCGGCGCCGGGTGCGCTGATCGAGCGGTGTCCGCCCTGCGGCTTGCGCGAGCGCCGCGCCGCGCCGTCCACGACGCTGTTGAGCTCCGCGCCGAACAGAAACGCGATGCTCGAGATGTACAGCCACAGCAGCAGGATCACGGCGCCGGCGAACGCGCCGTACGTCGCGCCGTACTTGCCGAAGTTCGAGACGTAGAGGAAGAACGCGGCCGACGCGACGATCCAGATGGCGACGCCGACGAGCCCGCCCGGGCTGAGGATCCGCCGCCGGCGGGCGTCGATGTCGGGCGCGAACGCGAACACGAGGGAATACAGCGCCAGGATGGCGCCGATCGCGACCGCCCAGCGCGCGACGCGCCAGACCGCCGCGGCGGTGTCGCCGAGCCCGATCGTGCCGAACAGATCGGCGGCGAGGCCGCCGCCGAGGAAGACGGACACGAGCGCGATGATCGCCAGCACGATCGCCAGCACCGTGAAGCCGATGTCGGCGAGCTTGTGCATGACGAAGCTGCGCGACTCCTCGACGTCGTAGACGTAGTTCAGCGCGCGACCGGCGGCGCCGAAGGCGCCAGAGGCGCCGTAGAGCGCGACCGCGATGCCGAAGAAGAGCGCGACGGACACCGCACCGCCCGCCTCGACGGTCTTTGTCAGCAGGGCGTCGAGCGCGTCGGTCACCTCGGCGGGCGCGCCGTTGTCGCTCGCGTAGTCGACGGTCTTCGTGACGACCGAGCTGTCGCCGAGCAGCCCGAGCAGCGAGATCCCGACGAGCAGCGCCGGGAACAGCGACATCATCATGTAGTACGTCAGCGCGGCCGCCCGATCGATCATCTCGTCGGCCTGGAACTCCTTGAACGCCTGCTTGAGCTTGTCGGCCATGCGACGAGCTTCCCCACCCCGGCCCGGAGGTAACCGGGCCGCCGGCTACTCGGCGTGATTGGGCAGCAGCGAGTGGCCGTCGGCCACGGCGTGGGCGAGCTCGACGACGCGCCGGTTGGAGCGGCGCGCCTGCTGGCGCATGAGCTCGAAGGCCTGGCGCTCGTCGACGCTGTGGCGCTCCATGAGGATTCCCTTGGCGCGCTCGATCGTGCCGCGCCGCTCCAGCGCGCTCTCGAGCTGCTCGACCTGTTCGACGAGCCGCGCCTTCTCGGCGTGGCGCCTCATGACAAGCTCGATCGCGGCCTGCACCTCGTCGTCGAACTGTCGCCGGGCAAAGGCGTCGATCCCGCGCTCGGCTGCACTGCTGACGAAGTGCGACTCGTGCGAGCCGAGCAGCACGATCAGGGGACCGCGGGCGAACTCGTTGATCTCCTCGATGAGGTCCAGCGCGTGGTCGTCGTCGTCGTCCACGACGACGACCGAGAGGTCCGGATCGTCGCGGGCGATGAGCTCGGCGGCCTGCGCGGGGGTGACGGCGTGTGCGGTGACCTCGTGGCCCAGGCCGGCGAGCAGCTCGTCGGTCGCGCGAAGCGTCGACTCGTCCTCGTCGGCGGCCAGGATGCGCAGGCTCTTGGTTGTGATGTTCTCGCCCATGACTTGCTCGCGAACGGACCCTCTGGAGGAGTATCATGACCGAAGCGCGGCCGAGCCCCCGCCGCTCGATGCCAGCGCCCCTGCCTTCGGCGCGCTCATCCCCCCGCGGAGGTCGATGTGCTCGCTGGTCTTCCATCGCTGTTCCGGTCCGGCGACCGGTCATGCTCATGAGCACCGACCCGGCTGCCGGCGCGCGCGGGCCCGGACCGGAGCGGACGCGCGAGGATCGCGACCTCTTCATCCGCTATCACCGCGACGGCGACGCCCGTGCGCGCGACCAGCTCGTCGAGCGCTTTCTGCCGCTGGCGCGGCAGCTCGCGCGCCGCTACCAGCGCGCGGGCGAGCCGCTCGACGACCTGCTTCAGGTCGCGTCGCTGGGCCTCATCAAGGCGATCGACCGCTTCGATCCCGATCGCGAGATCGCCTTCTCCTCCTATGCCGTGCCGACGATACTGGGCGAGATCAAGCGCTACTTCCGCGACCGCACGTGGGCGGTCCGGGTCCCGCGTGACCTGCAGGAGCTGACGCTGAAGGTCGACCGCGCGGTCGGCAAGCTGTCGGAGGACCTGCGCCGCCAGCCGTCGGTGGCGGAGATCGCGACGACGGTCGGTGCCGAGGAGGAGGACGTGCTCGAGGCCCTGCAGGCGGGAGGCGCCTACCGCGCCGTCTCCTTCGACGCGCCTCGCACCGGCGGCGAGGAGGACGTCGCCACGCTCGGCGATTCCGTCGGTATCGACGAGCACGGCTTCGATCGCGCGGAGGAGCGCGCCACGC
This sequence comes from Solirubrobacteraceae bacterium, assembly GCA_035942495.1. Taxonomy (GTDB): domain Bacteria; phylum Actinomycetota; class Thermoleophilia; order Solirubrobacterales; family Solirubrobacteraceae; genus CADCVQ01. The sequence continues at coordinate 2,773 of DASZDB010000423.1, read as the reverse complement.
TGCAGCAGCTGATGTCGACGGTGACGCCGCGCGAGCGCGAGGTGCTGCGGATGCGCTTCGAGCAGGACATGACGCAGGCCGAGATCGGCGCGGTCATCGGCGTCAGCCAGATGCAGGTCTCGCGCGTCATCCGCCAAGCGATCTCGCGCCTGCGCGCGGCTGCCGACACGGCGCCCGCGTCGCCGCCGGCCTAGCTGCCGGCGACAGCGTCGGCTGGGGCGGCGGCGCACGCCGCGACGGCGCAGGGGACCAGCACCCGCCTCCCGCGGGCTCCCGCCGCGTTCGCGGCGCGCCGCGAGGGGGCATGAAGGGCCGCGATGGCCGACATCGCCAACGCAAGATCAGGAGCGACGCGACATGAGCGCACCCACCGCCATCCTCGACGTCGACGGGACGCTCGTCGACTCCAACTACCAGCACGCGCTGGCCTGGTACCGGGCATTTCGCCTGCACGGGCTGACGATCCCGATCTGGCGCTGTCACCGCGCGATCGGAATGGGCGGCGACCAGCTCGTGCCCTACCTGGCGGGCGAGGGCTTCGACACAGAGCATGGCGCGGACGTGCGGTCGGCCGAGCACATCCTGTTCGAGCAGATGATCGCCGAGGTGCAGCCGTTCGCAGGCGCCCGCGGTCTGCTCGAGGACCTCAAGGCGCGCGGCTGCAAGATCGTGCTCGCGTCGTCGGCGAAGCCCGGCGACATCGCGCACTTCATGGATCTGCTGGACGCGCGCGATCTCGCCGACGGCTGGACCGACTCAAGCGCGGTCGAACGCACGAAGCCGGAGCCCGACCTCGTCAAGGCGGCGCTCGACCTCGTGGGCGGCGGGCCGGGCGTCATGGTCGGCGACTCGACGTGGGACGTCACCGCCGCCAAGAAGCTCAAGGTCCCGACGGTCTGCGTGCGCACCGGCGGCTTCGGCGCCGACGAGCTGCTCGACGCCGGCGCGACCGAGGTGTTCGACTCGATCGCCGAGCTGCGCGAGGGGTTGCCCAAAACCCCGTTCGGGTAGCGCCGAGGCATGACCATCCCACCGCCGTCCGAGCCTCCGACGCCGATCAGCCCGCCCGAGCCGTCGATCGTGCCCGACCCGTCGCCGTCGCCCGGCATCTCGCCGCCCGGCGACCCGCAACCGCCGAGCGTCCCGCAGCCCGATCCCGACCGCGACGTCCCGATCGATCCTCCCGACGCGCCGCAGACCGTCTAGTCCTGACGTTCGGCAACGTGCAACGCAGCGTGCGACCGGCAGGAGACCGAGTCGCGCGCCGGTAATCTGAAGGCATGCCTAGGTCGATCTGGACGGGCGCCATCTCCTTCGGGCTCGTGACCGTCCCCGTGAAGCTCTACTCGGCGGTGTCGCGCAAGTCCGTGCGCTTTCACCAGCTCAACAAGGCGACCGGCGTGCGCATCCAGCAAAAGCGCGTCGATCCCACGACCGGCGAAGAGGTCCCGTACGAGGACATCGTCAAGGGCTACGAGCTGACGCCCGACCGCTACGTGATCGTCGAACCCGGCGAGCTCGAGGCGCTCGATCCCAAGAAGACGAAGTCGATCGAGATCGAGGACTTCGTCTCCGAGGAGGAGATCGACCCGATCTACTTCGATCATCCGTACTACCTCGCGCCCGGCCCGGGCGGCGCCAAGCCGTACCGGCTGCTGCTCGAGGCGATGCGCGAGACCGGCCGCGTCGCGATCGCGAACGTCGTCATCCGCCAGAAGCAGCAGCTCGTCGCGGTGCGCCCGATGGGCGACTCCGCCCTGTCGATGTCGACGATGGTCTATCCCGACGAGGTCGTCGACACGTCGTCGATCGACGAGCTCGCCGCCGCCGAGGACATCGAGATCAACGAGCGCGAGCTGGACATCGCCAAGCAGCTCGTCGACTCGTTGGCCGGGCCGTTCGCGCTCGACAAGTACCAGGACACGTACCGCGAAGAGGTGCTGGCGCTCGTCGAGCGCAAGGCGCAGGGGGAGGAGATCGCCGTCCAGCCGAGCGCCGACGAGGACGAGGCGCCGGTGCCCGACCTCATGTCCGCGCTGAAGGCCAGCCTCGACGCCGTCAAGGCGCGCGACGGCAACGGCAGCTCGTCGCCGCCGTCCGCCAAGCCGTCCACGGGCAAGAAGTCCCCGGCGAAGAAGCCGGCGGCGAAGAAGTCCCCGGCCAAGAAGACCGCCGCGAAGAGTTAGACGCGCGTCGGCGATCGGGTACGCGAACCGCTCGTCCCCATGGCCACCGCCGTCGCTCCTGCCCCCGCCGTCGCGCCCGTTCCGATCCGCCGCGCGCCGCGCCTGCGGCGCTCGAACCTGAGCGCGCCGGGCTACACGCGGCGGCGCTGCGGCAAGGGGTTCATGTACCTCGACGATGCGGGCGAGCGGATCACCGACCCTGAGCTGATCGCGCGGATCGCCGGCCTCGTGATCCCGCCGGCGTGGCAGGACGTCTGGATCTCGCCGGACCCCTTCGGCCACATCCAGGCGACGGGGATCGACGCCCGCGGGCGCAAGCAGTACCTCTACCACCCGCGCTGGCGCGCGCGCCGCGACCAGGCGAAGTTCGAGGACATGATCGTCTTCGCGAAGTGCCTGCCCGCGCTGCGCTCGGTGGTCGAGCACGATCTCGCGCTCGGGGACCTGTCGCGCGAGCAGGTACTCGCCTGCGCCGCGCGGCTGCTGGACCGCGGCTTCTTTCGCATCGGCTCGGAGGAGTACAAGGTCTCCAACGAGACCTACGGCCTGGCGACGATCTGCAAGCGCCACGTGACGATCGACGGCGA
>DASZDB010000422.1:0-6506 GCA_035942495.1 Solirubrobacteraceae bacterium | reverse complement strand
CCTGCTGCTCATCGAACATATGATCGTCTCCCGTGGTTGCTCACCGGCGTGTACCCGCTCGGCGACAAGAGATGCCCGCGAGCCGTCGCGACGGGTGCGACAGCGGGTCGGGTTTGTCCCCGCTTGAGCTCCGCGACATGGGCAGGGCCGCGGTCGGTCGTTGCATTGAGTCGCCAAGAACGCTGGGCCAGCCCCTCCGCGCCGGGCGATGCCGCCGCAGGCCAGCGTCAGCTTGGTGCAGCGATCGCGGTTATCGGACCGGCGGCCACACAGCGTTCGTCTGCGGATTTCATACTGACGTCCGCTAAGCGGGTGGTGCGTGGGACAGCCCCCCGCGGCGGCTTCTCCGATTACGCAGCCCGGGCGGGACGCTGTCCGGTCGCCGTTAGAGCGCGTTCCGGTAGAGGTTCGTCGGCGGAACGCTAAAGATCAGGCCGGTCGAGTCCGCGCGGCAGGGCCCGGCGTGTGCCAACGCGCCGCCGGGTAGGCGAGCGCTATGACACGGTTTGGGCTGGTTGGGAGCTTCACAGCGCAGCCCGGGCAGGGTGATGCGCTCGCCAAACTGCTGGTTCAAGCGGCCGACGCATTAGACACGAACGCCGACTGCCTACTGTACGTCGTCAGCCGCTCGCTCGATGACGTCGACGCGGTGTGGGTGACCGAGGCGTGGACGAGTTCGGACGCCCATCAGGCGTCGCTTGAGGATCAGAGGGTTCGCGAGCTCATCACGGAAGCGAGGCCGCTCATCGCTGGTCTCGGGGAACGCTTCGAATTGTCGCCGCTGGGCGGCAAAGGCCTTCCGCCGGCTGGTTAACCGCAGCGGCTCCGCCAAGACCCCCATGCGCTGCGCGATCACGCAAGCCCGCGAGGAACCCTGCGTCTGGCGACGTCGCACGATCGCGGCGTTGCGAGGACGCGCCGTCGAAGTCGCCGTCCCGGTCAAGGTTCGCAACCGGGGATCGACTGGCAGGGGATCACTGGCAGCGGAGCGATGCACCTGCATCAGTCAAGCGCAGGTCTGCGGGGCATCCCGCCGTTCGAATGCGGATTCGCGGACGGCGTTGCTTCGTCACGACTTCATCGATGACTCCGCGCTACGCCGACGAGATCAAGCGCGCGCGGCGCGTGCTGCCGACAAGTACGAACAGCGTGCGCACGCCACGCGGCGCACGCCCGTAGACGAGGACGGCGTGCGGCTGATCGAGTCGCAGCGCGGCGCCTTGGAGGTGGTCGGTTGCGATCGGAGCGAGACACGCTCCAACGAGTTCAGCATCGGCTCTTCGGACGCAGGCCTGACCGGTTCGATAGCGCTCCTCGAGCACCAATCTTTGAGCGCCGCTCGTCGTCGAGGCGAGTACAACGGCGCCGCCATCGCCAGCATCCTTACGGGCGTCGGATGACGCGCAGTTGGCAACCGCAGCAACAACCCCAATGCCGACGCAGAACGCCAGCCGTCTGAATCCGAGCGCTGGCAACCAGGTCATACACCGACTCTACGTCCGACCCATAATGTCGTCACATACACCGGAGCGCGCGTGCCGGTAGCCGTTCGACTGTGGAAGGCGTCGCCGGGTCGTAGTCCCGCCCTGCCCCGGTCCCGTTCCAGCCCCGGTCGGCGACCGGTCGATGGCCTCAAGCTGATGGACCGCCGTGCAGCCCAGAGCAGCAGTCGACGATGATGCATGCATGGGACGCCGAAGCGATGTTGACGAGCTTGAGGGCAACAACGCCGTGGTCAACACGAGTCATTGCCCCCGATGAAGGCTGCGCGGAGCTTTGCCGCGGTGCTTGCGACTTGCGCTGTTTTCGGCGCGGGCTGCGATGACGAGCCGGCGACAACGGTGATGGCGGAAAGCCTTGAGGAAGCAGAAGTTGTACAGGTGATTGAAGAGTTCAATGCAAGCCTTGTACGTGGCGATCCTGGGGGTTGTGAGCTGCTCACCACGAGGGCCCGCCGCATAGTGCTGATGAGTGCACGCGAGGATCTTGGACAGCGCGATGTCGAGTCGTGCACCGCGAGTTTGCGTGCGGTCGGTCGGTTGTACCGCGGTACCGAGCGACTGCCCATCGGCGATGTTGTCGTCCGTGGCGAAAGGGCGACCGCGATCGATTCAAGTGGCGAGGGCGCGCGGCTGATTCGGCGGCCAGACGGGAGGTGGCTGATCGACGAGCTGCTCTAGCACTAGCTCCTGAGGACGGTCGGCAATGGGATGCGCCGGCTGCGTCAGGCCCGGCTTTCTCCGCGCGCTTTCTCGGGGCCGCTGAGGGACCGGCTATCGAGCGTCAAGCTGAGACTGCTGCGTCAGGCGAAAGCGGCAGTGGTAGCTCGGTCGCCCATCAGCCCTGCGGGGCTAGATTAGATGCCCGATACCCGCATTCGAGGAGGCGCACCGGATGTTGTCCGATCTAGAAGAGTTCAGAGAGCGGTATCACCGGTCGCTGGAGGCATTCATCAAGGGTGACCCGGAGCCGCAGAAATCGATGTGGTCTCGATCGGACGATGTGACCTTGGCGAACCCTCTCGGGCCTCCAGCCAAAGGCGCGGACGAGGTGTTGAAGGCGACCGACCTGGCCGCCGCAGCGCTTCGTGAGGGCGAAGATCTGACCTACGAGGTCATCTCGTCGTACGAGACCGCCGACCTCGCCTACGAGCTGGCATTCCAAGGCGCCAGGATGAAGCTCGGTGGCTCCCCGGACATGGTCCCGGTGATGTTGCGCGTCACCTCGATCTTCCGGCGAGAGGAGGACGGCTGGAAAGTGGTCCACCGTCACGCCGACCCGATCACGCAAGGACGGCCGCCTCAGTCCATGGTGCAGTCGACGGGCGGAACGGCCGCATAGCAGTGCGATAGCAGCGACTACTGCTTTGAGGCGACAGCAGCATCACCTGGCGACAGCGGCGAGACTCTCCCGTATGACGTGGAGCAAGCTCGACGCCGTCGATGTCTCCGAGGAGCACAACCCCGACGTCATCGACGCCATCAGCACGGTCCGGAGCGTCCTCGCTCGGCTCGACCTCGCGTATTTGGACCCAGCAGCCGTCACCGTTGACGCAGACCCTGAATACCGGGCCGTCTACTTCTCGATCCCCCACAGCGACGATGGCTCGGTCGTAGAGCTAAGACACGGCGATGGCTACACCTACTTGCTGTCCACGATCGGCGACTACCACGGCGGCGTCGACGACGAGGAGCTAGGAGCTTTCCTCACCGCAGCGCTCACCGGCCGGTTGGTGCACACGGTGCGACTGCGGGGCGGCGTGGCGGTTGAGGATCGCTGGGCGTGGCAACTGCCGGACGACGAGTGGCGTCGGCTCGATCCCGCCTTCCGCTGGTCCGCCCTCTGGCGTCTCGCCTGGCCGCCTTTCTCCGACGTGTTCGATCATCGGGCGCTCGACTTCAATCGCAGCCCTTCGGTGGTTGAAGCACTCGAGCAGCCTCTGCCGCTTTGAGCCAGACGGGGCACTCTCGACGTGGGCCGCGAGCGCCGGGGCCCATCCGGCCCGGTTCCCGCTACGGGTTCGTTTACGGGTTCGGGGTCGGCGTCCCGCTGAGCGGGCGATAGCTGGGGCAGTTCCAGCAAACACGCAACGCGCCGTCTTCGGGTACTTCGGCCGCCGACCGTCCCGCAAGCCGTTGGGCTGCGGGACGAGCTCAGACGCAGAAAGCCTTGGGGCGTCGGCGCAATCGTCGTCCGCTCAGGGTCGGTCAGGGGTGTCCGGGTCCGTCCCGCAATTGACAGGCTTGGCACCGAACAGAGCGTCAAATCCCGGTCCGCGTATAGCTTCGGCAGTGGGACGCGCCGGCCTCCGTCCGGGTCCCGCTGGAGGACCGGCTATGGGACTGCCTCGAGCTCACGCGCTCCCGAGTTCAGGCCGAGAGCAGCAGTCGCGATGCGCTCATAAGGTACGCGACAGAAGCGCGCAGTCGCCGCCGCTAGGCGGGCCATCTGAACGTGATCCCGCCGGCCAGCCCACGGTCCAGCGCCGCGCGAGGAGTGGGAGACGGGCCGACCGTGGGGTCGCGGAGGTTCCGCGCAGGCCCTTAGAACGCGCTACAGCGCGTCGCGATCGGCGTCGCCGGCGCCTGACGGCGTGCCCGAGCCGTTCTCGGGCGCAGGAAGCTCCTGAGCGGCCCCAGACGCCGTGTGGCCGCGCCCCGCAGGGAGGCTCTACGGCGCTCGTGGCGGCGCGATCGGGACCACCGCCGTGAGACGACGCTGCGAGCAGGCCCGACCTCCACTCGCTTCCCCCGCCCGCCGGTTCGGCGGTGCGCGGAGTCGGTCGTCCCCGCTGTGGTGCGTCTCGCGCAAGGTCAAGTCCTGGGTGGCCCTGAGAACCGGATCGTGATCTGCTCAAAGCCCAGGCCGCGCAGCAGGCCGCTGAGCATCGCTTGTGTGTTGCGCCTCCCGAGCGTGAGCAGTTCGGGATTGTCGTACGCGGCGCGTCTGATTCGCCGCTGGGCGAGCAGCAGCAGCTTGCGTTGCGCGTCGCTGTCGTCGTCGAACAGGTCGCCGACTCGGTTGATCAGGCCGCGTTCTTTGTCGAGGGCGCGCGTGCGCGCGAGGTCGACGCGCGCTTCGGACAGCTGCGGTGCGGGCAGCGTGACCGTGACGGCACGGCGATCGTCGGATACTCGGACACTGCGTGCGCCGAGGCCGCTGAAGTCGACGACTGCGTCGACGCTTCCCGTTGCGATCAGCTGCGCGCGCTCGCCGGCCAGAAATGAGGGAAGCAGCCCGACATCACGCTCGATGTCGATCAGCTGCTGGTAGTTGGCGGTTGCCGCGCGGTATTCCGACAGTGACTCCAGAGAGCGCAGCACGGCGGCTCCGCTGCGATCCTCGGTGTCGGTCGCGAAGGGGTTGAGATCGCTGAAGCTCGGGATCAGCGTCGCCACGATCAAGACCGCGGCCACGACGGCGATCAGCGCGATCAGCGCGTTAGGTGGCCGGCGGCGCATCGTGGCGTTCGCGCCAGGGCAGCAGTGCTAGCGGCCGCGACGCACTGTCTCCGGGCGCATCGCTGATCATGGCTGGGAGCGGGCCGGCAAGTAGGGTTCCTGGTCGGGAGCGTGCCCGGCTTTGATGTGTCGTGTGCGGGCGCGTTCGGCGTTAAATTCGGCGCCGAGCAGGATCGCGATGTTTGTCAGCCACAGCCAGACAAGAAACACGATCACGCCGCCCAGCGCGCCGTAGGTCTTGTTGTACGAGCCGAAGTTCGCGACATAGAACGCAAACGCGGCGGACGCGATGATCCAGACGATGACGGCGAGGATGCCGCCCGGCATGACCGCCTTGAGGCTGGGCTGCTTGACGTTCGGGGCGCTGTAGTACAGCACCGCGAACATGAACGCGACGATCAGCACCAGGATCGGCCATTTCGCGATGTCCCAGATCGTCACTGCCGCGCTGCCGACACCAACGAGCTTGCCGGCCTGCTGCGCCAGCGGCCCGGTCAGCACGACGGCGAGGGCGCTGATCGCGAGCAGAACGAGCATCACGATGGTGATCGCGACGCGCAGCGGCAGCTTTTTCCAGATCGGGCGGCCTTCTTCGATGTCGTAGATCGCGTTGGAGGCGTCCATGAACGCGCTGATGTAGCCCGACGCCGCCCAGATCGCGCCCGCCAGCGAGATGATGAACAGCAGTCCTGCGCCGCCACCGTTCTGCAAGCCCTGCAGCGCGCCGGTGAGGATCTCCTTGGCTGGTCCCGGTGCAGCCGTGGTGAGGTTGTCGCTGATTGGTTGGATTGCCGAGCTGCCGATCAGGCCAAGGATCGAGACGAGCGCCAGCAGCGCGGGAAAGATCGACAGCACCCCGTAGTACGTCAGTGCGGCGGCCCAGTGCGGCAGCTTGTCGGCGGAGAACTCCTTCGCGGTGCGCTTCAGCGTCGAGCCGCCACTCCGACCACGGCTGGCGCCGCGGGATGTCGAACGTGACCGACCCGCCGGCTGATCTTGCTGCTGCGACACGCTGCCTCGCGTGTCGTACGGTGCCTCACCGCCGCTCTGCTCGGCGTCCTGCGGCGCCTGGATGCCGTAGTGCCGGTACAGCGCGTCGACCTGTTGCGGTGAGGGCTCGTCGTCGATACGCGGCGCGTCGTTGACGGCGTCCTTGTCACATGTCGCGCGGATCCCGTCGCGATCGGGACGCGCGCCCGCGAGCGGCACGAGCGTGCGGTGGCCCTTGAGCCGGCCGAGCTTGACCGACGCCCACTCAGGCCGGTCGGTCTCCTCGACGAGGTAGATGTCCTGGATCGTGCCGATCTTCTTGCCGGCGCGATCGAGCATCGTATGGCCTTCCCAATCGGGCGCGTCGGGCGTCATGGCGTGCTCCTCAAGCCGACAGCGCCGCCCCCCCGCTGAGTGGCGGGGGCAGGCGGCGCTGGGCAACTAGTTGCCGGGGACCTTCTCCTGTGTCTTGTCGGCGGCCTGCTCGGCGACCTCGCCGACCTTGCCGCCCTGCTGCTGGGCCTGCTCGCGCACGGCGTCGGCGGTGCTGTCGAC
>DASZDB010000421.1:0-1630 GCA_035942495.1 Solirubrobacteraceae bacterium | reverse complement strand
CGTGCAGCATCCCGCGAAACGAACCGGCCATCGTGGCCGCCAGTGGTCCGACCGTGACGAGGACGTCGATCCCGCGCCTCGTCGCGTAGTCGCCGATCTCACCGTGGTAGCGGTGCTCCTGCGGACCGAGCTCGAGCATGTCGCCGAGCACCGCCACGCGTCTGCCGGGGGCGGTCGCGGCAAGATCGTCGAGGGCGGCGCGCATCGACATCGGGTTGGCGTTGTAGCAGTCGTCGATGACGAGCACCGGCCCGGGCAGCTCGACGCGCTGCCCGCGCAGTGCGCTGAGCGCGACCTCGAGGCGCCCGCGCGGCTCCACGCCGACCACCCGCGCCGCCGCGAGCGCGGCCAGCGCGTTTGACCGCATGTGTCGCGAGCTGAACGGCAGTTCGAGGTCGGCCGGGAGCTCGGCGACGTCGCCGCCCGGCCCGAACGTCACCGTCCGCAGGTCCTCGCGCAGGTGCGCGGCGAGCAGCGGCTCGGCAGCCGGCAGCACGGCCGTCGCGCCCGGGTGCAGGTCGGCGATCAGCTCGGCCTTCGCGGCGGCGATCGCCTCCAGCGATCCGAGCAGCTCGAGGTGGACGGGGCCGACGTTGACGATGAGGCCGACGTCCGGCTCGGCGATCGCCGTCAGCTCGGCGATCTGGCCGGCGCCGCGCATCGCCATCTCGAGCACGAGCACTTCGGTACCGGCGGGCGCGGCGAGGATCGTCAGCGGCAGGCCGATCTCCGTGTTGAGGTTCTGGTCGGTGGCGGCGACGCGCCGCTGCGGGGCGAGCATCGCCTTCAGCAGGTCCTTCGTCGAGGTCTTGCCGGTGGAGCCGGTGATCGCGACGACCTGGGCGCCGAGCGCGCGGCGCCACGCGCGGGCGAGCGCCTGCAGCCCGGCGAGCGGGTCGTCGCTCGTCAGCAGCACCCCCGGCTGTGCGCGCGTGTCGCCCTCGGCCCACGGCGGTCCGACGAGCACGCCCCAGGCGCCCGCGGCCAGCGCGGCGGCGGCGTAGCGGCCGCCGTCGACGTTGCGGCCGGTCAGGCCCACGAAGAGGTCGCCGGGCTGGACGTCGCGCGAGTCGATCGTCACCCGCGCCGGCCCGAGCGGGCCCTGCACCGTAAGCGGCGCGGGCCGCGCGAGGTGCACCCCCGCGGCCTCGGCGACGCGCTCAGGCGACCAGTCGCGCACGCAGTGCCTCCCGCGCGACGGCGACGTCGTCGAAGGGCAACTTGCGCCCGCCCTCGAACTCCTGGCCCTGCTCGTGGCCCTTGCCGGCGATGACGACGACGTCGCCGGGGCCGGCGAGCGCGATCGCCCGCTCGATTGCCGCGTGGCGGTCGACGATCGCCTCGACGTGGCCTCCGGCGCCAGGATCCGCGATCCCGGCGAGGATCTCGTCGACGATCGCGGCGGGATCCTCCGAGCGCGGGTTGTCCGACGTGACGATCGTGTGGTCGGTCAGCCGCGCGGAGATCGCGCCCATCTGCGGGCGCTTGCCGCGGTCGCGGTCGCCGCCGCAGCCGAAGACGCACAGCAGGCGCTCCGCCGCCAGCGCGCGCGCCGCGGTCAGCACGTTCTCCAGCGAATCCGGGGTGTGGGCGTAGTCGACGAGCACCGCGAAGTCCTGGCCCTCGTCGA
>DASZDB010000420.1:0-4167 GCA_035942495.1 Solirubrobacteraceae bacterium | reverse complement strand
GGCGAGGTCGACGGCGTCGGCGACGAGCGCGCGGCCCGGCTCGAGGACGAGGCGGCCGGCGAAGCCGGCGGCGCGGAGGGCGTCGGCGACCGCCGCGGCATGGGCCGCTGCGGCCGGCGAGGGCGCGGGCGGGATGCCGCCGCCGATGTCGATCGCGTCGACGCCGAGTTCGACGGCCAGCCGGCCCAGGAGCGATGCGGCCCGCGCGTGCACGTCCGGCGCCTTCGCCCAGCCGACGCGGACGCTCGCGGCCAGCGTGCCGGTGCCGCCGGCGCCCAGCTCGGCCGTGAAGTCGGTGGAGACGAGATGGACGTGCAGCACCTCGAGCGCCAGGCCGAGGTCGCGCGCGCGCCGGCCGGCGACGACGACATCGGTGGGCGGAATGCCGAAGCGGCTCGGTGTTCCCTCCGGACCGCAGAGCCCGACGCGGATCCCCGCGCGCAGCACTCCCGCCACAGCGAGCCGTTCGAGTTCCGGGGCGCTGTCGGCGATGACGAGCGCCCCATCGGCGGCGGCCCGCGCCAGGAGCGCATCGGGCTTCGCCGGCCCGTTGACCGTGATGCGCGCGCCCTCGACGCCGACGACGTCGCGCGCCAGCGCATACTCCGCGGCGCACACGACCTCGGCGCCCGCCCCGTCGTCGGCGAACGCGCGCAGGAACGCCGTCGTGCGGTTGGTCTTGTAGGAGTACGAGATCTCCACGTCCGGCCAGACCGCCGACCACGCCGCGCGCAGGCCGCTCAGCCGCTCCCGGGCCCGGTCGACGTCGGCGAGCCACAGGGGCGAGCCGTGCTCGGCCATCAGCGCGGCGACGCTCACAGCCCGCTCCGCACGGTCGTCGCGAGATCGAGCGCCCGCGGCGTGCCCTTGCTCTCGAGCAGCGCCGCGACGGGCTCGCGCCAGCGCCCGGCCGCCGCCTCGGCGATCGCCTCGGGCAGTATCGCGCGCAGGTGCTCCATCGCCCACGGGTCCGGGCGCGACAGGTTCAGCCGCAGGGTGGTCGCCGCGCCGGTCGTGCCCATCCCGTCGCCGGGATAGGTGGCGACGCGGCGGGCGAACAGCGCGACCATCAGCTCCTGCGCGGTGACTGCGGCGCGCGACGTATCCAGCGCGCACGCCAGGCCGCGCACCGGCGCCGTGGTCAAGGTGATGCCGTCGAGCCCGCCGAGCGTCGCCTGCAGATGCGCGAGGTTGCCGCGCACGATCCCCTCGGCGTGCGCCAGGTAGGACTCGTCGCGCAACGCCGCGAGCGCGCCGTGCTGGGCGAGGAGGCTCGTGTTCAGGCGCGTCAGCGCCGCCTTGAGGCGCAGGCAGCTGCGCATGAGGCGCGACGGCCCGGCCAGGAAGCCGATTCGCGCGCCCGCCATGCCGTAGCAGTGCGAGACGGAGAACGTGGCGACCGCGTTGTCGGTGAGCTCGAGCGCGGGCAGCGAGCGAAACGGCACGGCGGGATCGATCACGAGCGACCCGTGCGTGACGTCGTGGATGAGCAGCAGGTCGTGCTCGTCGGCGTGGCGGGCGAGCGCTTGCAGCTCGTCCTCGGTCTGCACGGTGCCGTATGGGTTGAGCGGATCGACGATGACGATCGCGCGGGTGCGCGGCGTGATCGCCGCGGCGACGACGTCCGGATCGAGCCTGTAGCCGTTCGTCGCGTCGATCGCCACGGTCACCGGCGTCGCGCCGGTGGCGATGACCGCCGACGGTACGTGGAAGTAGCCCGGGTCCGAGAGGATGACCTCGTCGCCCGGGCCGGCGACCGCCATGAGCGACAGCGCGATCCCCGCCTGCGCGCCCTCCGTCCCGATGACCTCGAAGCTGGCGTCGCGGGCGCGGCCGAGGACGCCCGCCGCTGCCTCGCGCAGCGGCTCGATGAGGTCGGGGCTGTACTGGTTGAGGTGCTCGGCCGTGACGGCGTCGCGCATCGCGGCGACCGCGCTCGCCGGTGGGCCGGCGAAGCATGTCAGCCAGCCGAGATCGGCCCACGTGGCGGGATCCAAGCGCGTCGTGCCGCCGGGGTAGAGCTCCGCCGGGTCGAAGCCGACGATCCCGATCGCGTCGCGGTACGTCAGGTAGTTCCACATCGCGTGGTGGGAGCGCTCGAGCAGACGCAGCCGCTCGGAGGCCAGCCGCGGCGTGCTGCCGGGGTCGGCGCCCCAGGTCAGGACGGAGGAGCTCATGCCGCCGCTCCCGGCGCACGATCGCTGCGCGCGAAGCGTATGACGCGGTAGATGCTGTGGCGGTCGGCGGTCACGGATGCGGCCTCATACCCAGCCGCGCGCGCGTATCCCATGATCTGCTCGGCCGGGCGCAGGCGCCACACGCAGCGTTCGCCCGCGGCGTTGCGCCAGATCCGCGCGATGTACTCGATCTCGGGGTTGGCGACCTGGACGTTGCAGACGATCTGGCGGGGCGCCACGGCCGCGGCGAGCTCGGTGAAGTGGCGTTCGATGACGGCGTCGTCGTGGTAGATGCCGTACAGCCCGAGCTCGCAGACGACGTCCGGGCGCGGGCGCAGCTCGCCGAGCGCGGCGTGGTCGAACGCGCTCGCCTCGCGGATGGTGACGCGGTCCTGTACGCCGAGGTCGCGCGCGGCGGCGGCCGCCTGCTCCAGCGCGGCGGGGTCGATGTCGCACAGGACCGCCGTCGCAGCGGCGCGCGCGGCGAGCGCGTGCAGCAGGTACGGGCTGGGGCCGGCGGCGAGGTCGGCGACGACGGCGTCGGGTGCGTCGACGGCGTCGATCGCCTCGAGCACCGCCGCCTCGGCGAGGCCGCGGATGTCGCGGAAGGCCTGGCACGTCGCGCGGTTCAGCAGGCGGCGATCCAGTCGCCGCCCCAGCGCCGTGCGACCGAGCGCGCGGTCGGCGTAGACGTGGGCCATGAACGGGCCGGAGTCAAAGCCGTGGCGGTGGCCGATCCGCGTGCCTTCCGATACGCACGCCGCGGCTCGCGACGCGAGCGACAGCGCGGCGAAGCGCCAGGCGCGCGGCGAGCTGGGCGGCAACTCGGCGCGCAGCGACTCGAAGCGGCAGGCGGCGAGCGACTCAGCCGACATACAGGGCGGTCTCGACGAGCTCGCGCAGCCGGTAGAGCTCGTGTGCGTCGAACGCGGCGCTGTGCGGCTGGGACATGAGCGCCGCGAGCCGCTCGCGCGCCGCGTCGTTGTCGGCGGCGACGAGCGCGATCGTCGCCGCGTCCTCGCCGGTCGCGCCGGCGGCGTAGGTGTCCAGCAGCTGGCCGAAATGGTCCAGTGAACCGGCCGCGTAGGCGATGAGCTCGTCGAAGTCGCCGATGACCTCGATGCGCTCGTAGATCGCCTCCCCCTCCGGCGGCGCCGCGTACGCGTCGGGATCGACGCCGTGCGCGAGCGCGCGGGCGCGGAACAGGTTCATGTGGCGCGCGTTGGCCGCGACGATCTCGGCGAGCAGCTGCTTGGCCTGCGGATCGCTCGTCAGCGAGACGCGGATCGAGAACAGGTCGACCCAGCGGCGCATCCCGTAGGCGTGGCGCGCGAAGACCTTGCCGATCCGCGTGGGGTCGTCGACCAGCACGCCCAGCAGCTCGTCGCGGTTGTCAAGCATTCGCGGGCGGCGAGTCGAGGACGGTGGACACGTAGGAGACCTCGAGGTCGTCGGCGAGCATGTTGGAGACCCAGCAGAAGGGCTTGGCGCGCTTGACCAGCGCCTCGAGGTCGTGCTCGCCCGAGGCCGCGGCGACCTCGACGCGCAGGCGGCTGTAGCGCAGCTCCTTGCCGACGCGCTCGGCGTCGACGGTGACGCGCAGGCCGGGCAGCTCGATGTCGCGCTTGGCCGCCACGTGCGCGACGGCGAGGCAGAAGCAGCTCGCGAGCCCCGCGAAGAAGAGCTCGGTCGGCATCATGCCCTGGTTGCCGCCGCCGTAGGCCTCGGGCTCGTCGGCGGTCAGCTCGTGGTCGCGCGCGGTGACGGTGGCCGAAAGGCCGCCCTGCCAGCGCGCCTCGACGTGGCGTGGCTCGCTCATACGGACAGCGCTCCGATCATCGGGTCGGCCTGGGAGGAGCGGTAGGCCTCCTCGTGGGCGGCGGCCGCGACGTCCCAGCCGTACGCGTCGACGACGTGCCGGCCGCCCGCGACGAGCCGCTCGCGCAGCGCGCCGTCCTCCGCGATCCGGGCGAGTGACCTGCCCAGCGCG
>DASZDB010000419.1:0-2988 GCA_035942495.1 Solirubrobacteraceae bacterium | reverse complement strand
CGGGTTGCCGGCGCTGGCGGGCTCGACGATGCCGAACTCCTGGCGCGGCCCGGCCCGCGCGGGGACCTTCGTCGTCGTGTCGGTGATGAGCGTCACCTGCGCCGAGCCGCCGAAGACCTCGGTGACGCGCCCGATCAGCGCCTCCTCGTTGATGACCGGATGGCCGACCTTGATGCCGTCGTCGGCGCCCTTGTCGACGCGGATCGTCGAGTACCAGACCGTCGCCGACTGAAAGATGACGCGGCCCGTCTTCGGCCCGAGGTCCTCGAGGCCGAGCGCGCCCTGAAGCTGCAGGAGCCTGCTGAGGCGGGCGTTGTCGGCTTCCATGACCTCGCTCTGGGCGACCTCGGTGCGCAGGCGGTCGCGCTCGCGGCGCAACTCCTCCACCTGCCCCTTGGCGGCGATCGTGTCGCCGAACCAGCCGAACAGGTCGCGGACGGGCTTCAGCGCGCGGCTGGCGCCCTCCTGCACGGGGTTGAGCACCTCGCTCGTGCCGCGCTGCACCGAGTGCAGCGCGCCGCTTCCGGATTCACCGAAATACGCGGTGAGCAGGATCAGTGAGCAGGCGACGAGCAGTCCGAGGACTGCCCGGCGCCGGCGGACTGTCTTGTCGTACACGTGGGCGTTGGCTCCAAGGGGATGGTGTTAGTACCGACGGCGGCGGTTCTTCGAGTTGCCGCGGTTCGTGCGGTGAATGACCTCGAACTCCTCCAGCGAGCGGCCCGAGCCGACCGCGACGCACGTCAGCGGCGACTCGGCGAGATGGCACGGCATCTGGGTCTCCTCGCGCAGGCGCTCGTCGAGTCCCTGCAGCAGCGAGCCCCCGCCGGCGAGCATGATCCCGCGGTCCATGATGTCCGAGGACAGCTCGGGCGGTGTGCGGTCCAGCGTCTCCTTGACCGCATCGATGATCTGCGACAGCGGCTCCTCGAGCGCCTGGCGGATCTCCTCGCTCGTGAGCACGACGGTCTTGGGCAGGCCGGAGACCATGTCGCGGCCTCGGATCTCCGCCTGCACCTCTTCCTCCATCGGGTGCGCGGACCCGATCTCGAGCTTGACCTCCTCGGCGGTCTGCTGGCCGATGAGCAGCTTGTACTCGCGTTTGGCGTAGTTGATGATCGCCTCGTCGAGTTCGTCGCCCCCGATCCGGATCGACTGCGAGACGACGATGCCGCCCAGGGAGATGACCGCGACCTCGCTCGTGCCGCCGCCGATGTCGACGACCATCGAGCCCGTCGGCTCGCCGACCGGCAGGCCGGCGCCGATCGCCGCCGCCATCGGCTCCTCGATGAGGTAGGCCTGGCGTGCGCCGGCGCTCAGGCAGGCCTCCTCCACGGCGCGTTTCTCGACTCCGGTCACCCCGGAGGGGACACATACCACCACGCGCGGATGGGCCCAGCGATTCTGGTGAACCTTCTGGATGAAGTGGCGCAGCATCTCCTCGGTGACGTCGAAGTCGGCGATGACGCCGTCCTTCAGCGGCCGGATCGCGGAGATCGTGCCCGGGGTGCGCCCCAGCATCCGCTTGGCCTCGATGCCGACGGCGTGCACCTCGCCGCTGCGCGAGTCGATCGCGACGACGGACGGCTCGCTGAGGACGATGCCGCGGCCGCGCACGTAGACGAGCGTGTTCGCGGTGCCCAGATCGACGGCCATGTCGCGGCCGCCGAATCCGGTGAGGTAGCTGAAGAAACCCATGAAGAGGTGGCGTGAACCCGCCCTGCGGACCGCGTGCGATGGGTGCTCGCGGTGCTGCCGCCGCGTCTGAGTCTAGCGGCGCAAGCCCCTCCGCCAAGCCATCCCTCTAGTTCTCCCTGAGCATAAGGCTCAAGTCGAGGTCGAGCAATTTCGCGACGGGCAGACCGACCACGTTGAGGTAGTCGCCCATTATGCGCACAACGAGCAACGCACCTCTGCCCTGGATGGCGTAACCGCCCGCCCTACCGGACCATTCGCCCGTCTTGACATATCGTCGGACGAGGTCGTCGTCGAGCGCGCGAAACGTCACGCTCGTCACCTCATGCGCAACCTGAGGGTTCGCCGAATCGAGCAGCGCGAGGCCGCTGATGACCTCGTGGGTTCGTCCCGACAGCCGCTTCAGCGTGTCGCGCGCGGCCGCTTCGTCGGCCGGTTTTCCGTAGATCGCGCCGTCGAGCGCGACGACCGTGTCGACGCCGAGGATCGTTGCACCGGGACGCAGCCGCGCTGCCGCCCGCGCCTTCGCCTCGGCGTTGGTGCGGGCGACCTCGACCGAGTCGCCCGCGGCGATCTCCTCCACGTCGACGGGCAGGATCTCAAAGGCGATCCCCAGCTGCTCGAGGATCGCCCGCCGCTGCGGCGAACGGCTGGCGAGGATCAGGCGCCCGGTCATCAGGGGCCGCAGCGTAGCGGCGGGACGCGGGCACGGACCGCATTCACCGGTCACGACGGCGCCGCGGTGGGAATACCCTGGTGATGCTGTTGCTGCGCCGCCTTGCGTTGCGGATCCCCCAGATCATCGGCACGCCGCAGGCGTTTCTCGCGGCCATCGTTGTCGTCTTGGCCTGGCTCGCCTGGGGCTTCGCGGCGGGCTGGAGCAACACTTGGCTTCTGTGGCCTTCTGCGCTTGCCTCCGTGATGACGTTCCTCATCGCCTTCTCGCTGCAGTACACGCAGAACCGCGACACGCGGGCGATCCAGCTCAAGCCCGACGAGATCCTGCACGCGACCGACGGGGCCCGCGAGGAGCTCGTCAAGCTCGAGCGGCTGCCAGACGACGAGCTGACGCGTGCGGAGAAGGAGATCGTTCAGAGGACGACGCGCCAGCGCACTCCGTAGCCCGGTGCTTCCCGCGGCCTGACCAGGATAGTGACGTCCACTACGTCGCCGCGGCCGGCAGCGCGCGCCGGGCGGATGAGGAACGCGCCGCTGCTCCTGCCCGCGAGCCGCAGCCGTCGGCGCGCGAGCTTCGTCGAGCCCACGCGGACGCCGATGGCGATGGCGCAGGCC
>DASZDB010000418.1:0-1514 GCA_035942495.1 Solirubrobacteraceae bacterium | reverse complement strand
TTCGTCGGGCTGCCCGACGGCTCGTCATGGCTGCGCGACCAGACGCCGCCGTGCGAGAGCCCCGCCGCGGCGGGTGCGCTGGCCGCCGAGCGGCTGCTCGCGGCGGGCGGCGCCGAGCTGCTGGCGCGCGCCGAGGAGGTCGCCACGGTCGATGACGAGGACCCGGCGCCGTGACGGTGTTCCTCGTCGGGGCGGGGCCGGGCGACCCCGGGCTCATGACGACGCGCTCGCTGGAGCTCATCGCGAGCGCCGATGTGATCCTCTACGACCGGCTCATTCCCGCCGGCGCACTGGACGGTGCGCGCACAGACGCGGAGCTGATCGACGTGGGCAAGGTCGGGGGAGGCGAGCAGGTCCCGCAGGAGGCGACGAACGAGTTGCTGCTCGAGCACGGGGGCAAGGGGCGCGCGGTCGTGCGCCTGAAGGGCGGCGACCCATTCGTCTTCGGCCGTGGCGGCGAGGAGGCCCGGCTGCTGCGCGCGGCGGGGATCGACGTCGAGATCGTGCCGGGCGTCACCGCCGGCGTCGCCGCACCGGCCTATGCCGGGATCCCGGTGACGCAGCGTGGCATGGCCGCCGCGGTCGCGTTCGTCACCGGCCACGAGGATCCGGCCAAGGACGACACGCAGCTCGACTGGACCGCGCTCGCCGCGTTCCCGGGCACGCTCGTCTTCTACATGGGCGCGCGCCGCCTCGACCGGATCGCCGGCCGTCTCGTCGCCGGCGGCCGCGCGCTGAGCGAGCCGGTGGCGATCGTCGAGCGTGGCACGTTCGCCGACCAGCGCACGGTGACGGGAACGCTCGCGGACATCGCGGCGCATGCCGCGGAGGCGGCCGTGCGGGCGCCGGCGATCACCGTCGTCGGCGCGGTCGCCGCGCTGCACGAGGAGCTCGCGTGGTTCGCCGCCGGCCCGCTGCTCGGGCTGAGCGTGGCCGTCACGCGGGCGCGGGCGCAGGCCAGCCCCCTCGCCGCGCGGCTCGTGGCGCTGGGGGCGCACGTCGTGGAGGCGCCGGCGATCCGCATCGCGCCGCTGGACGCCGCGCTGCCCGACGACCTCGCGGCCTATGACCTGCTCTGCGTGACGAGCCCCAACGGAGCGCGCCGCCTGCTCGAGATCGCGCGCGACGCGCGCGCGCTGGCGGGACCGGCGATCGCCGCGATCGGGCCGGGCACGGCCGACGCGCTGCGCGCCGGCGGGATCGCGCCCGACATCGTCCCGCCGCGCGCCGTCGCGGAGTCGCTCGTCGAGACGCTGACCGAGCGGCCGGTGAAGCGCGCGCTGATCGCGCGGGCCGAGCAGGCGCGGGACGTGCTGCCCGACGCACTGCGCGAACGCGGCGCCGAGGTCGCGATCCTCGCGCTGTACCGCACGGTCGCCGAGCAGTTGGCCGACGCTGCGCTGGAGTCCGCGCTCGGCGCCGACTACGTCACCTTCACCTCGGCGTCGTCGGTGCGCTTCTTCCTCGAGGCCGCCGGCCCGCCGAGCGACGGCCAGCGAATCGTGTCGATCGGG
>DASZDB010000417.1:0-3596 GCA_035942495.1 Solirubrobacteraceae bacterium | reverse complement strand
GAATGAGCTGCATCGTCAGCGTCGACCCGCCCTGGATCGTCTTGCCGGAGTTCGCGTTCTTGAACGCGGCGCGCACGACGCCCTCGAAGTCGACGCCGCGGTGGCGGTAGAAGCGCTCGTCCTCGATCGCGACCGTGGCGTTGCGGACGTCCTGGGGCATCTGGTCGCTGCGGATCGGGTCGCTGAGGATGTCGTTGGAGATCTTGCCGAGCTCGGTCTTGCCGTCGGACGCGAAGACGGTCGAGTAGCGACCCGGCGCCTGCGGCTTGAGCCTGTCGAGGTCCGGCGCGGAGTTCGCGATGCCGACGACGTAGCCGACGGCGCTGAGCGCGGCGATGATCGACCCGGCCACGAGGACGGAGACCGTGATGATGATCACGCGCGCGGCCCCACCTCTGCGGCGGCGTCGGCGCTGGCGTTCGCGGCGGGCGGACATTCAGGTCGATGGTCCGCGCGGGCGCCGGGATGGGCGACTGCGCGAGGGCCGATTCTAGTGATACGGGGTCTTCGGCCCGACTGGTCCGTCGTCCTGCTCGTGCACGGCCCTTGCCAAGATGGCCGCATGCTGTCGCGCGTCGTGCCCGGCCGGTCCGTCCGCGCGACGGTGGCCGCCGACGCTGCGCTACGCGACGCGTGGCGGGCGTTGTGGATCTCGCGGCTGCTCGTGTGGGCGTCCGCGATCGTCGCCGTGCTGATCTTCGGGCTGTCCGATCGTGCGGGCGACTTCGATCCGGCGGGCCTGACGATGCCGTTCGGCGCCACCGGCGACGTCCTCGCGGCGCCGCTCGGGCGCTGGGACTCCGTCTGGTTTCTGGCGATCGCGCAGGACGGCTACGAGGACGGCACGCGCACCGCGTTCTTTCCGCTCTATCCGCTGCTGGTCCGGCTCGCCGGCGCGCTACTGGGGTCGGCGCTGATCGGCGGCGCGCTGCTGTCGACGGCCCTGCTCGGCGTCGCGCTCGTGCTCCTGCACCGGCTCGTCGCGCTCGACCACGACCGCCTCGTCGCGCGCAACGCCGTGCTCGTCACCGCGCTGTTTCCGATGTCCTTCTTCTTCTCGGCGGTCTACAGCGAGTCGCTGTTTCTCGCCGTGTCGATCGGCGCCGTCTACGCCGCCCGGCGCGAGCGCTGGGCGTGGGCGGGGCTGCTCGGGATGCTCGCCGCGACGACGCGCAGCGCGGGGGTGTTGCTGCTCGTGCCGCTGGCGATGATCTACCTGTGGGACGTCGGGCGGCCGAGCTGGCGGAGGGGGCGCCCGCTGCGCCCCGACGCGCTGTGGCTGTTGCTCGTGCCGCTCGGCCTGGGGCTGTACTGCGCCCTGCTCGCGCTCGGCGGGCACGATGCGCTGGCGCCGTTTCGCGCGCAGGAGGTGTGGTTTCGCTCGTTCGCCGGCCCCTTCGTCGGCGCCTGGGACGGGCTCGTCGCCGCGTGGCAGGGCGCGCGCCAGCTGCTGTCGGGCGCGCGCGAGCCGATCTTCTTCAAGGCCTGGGGCGGCGACCCGTTTCTCGGTGCGCGCCACAACATCGAGCTGTTCGCGTGGCTCGTCCTGGCGCTCGTGGCCACCGCCGGGGTGCTGCGCCGGCTGCCCGCCGCCTACGGCGCATACGTCGTCGCCGCCCTCGCCCTGCCGCTCTCCTATCCGGTCGCTCCGCAGCCGCTCATGTCGCTGCCGCGATTCGTGGCCGTGCTGTTCCCGCTGGCGATCTGGCTTGCGCTGTGGATGACCGGCCGCGTCGTGCGCGAACGGCTCGTGCTCGCGGCGTTCGCCGTCGCGCTCGCCGTCTACACGGGCATCTTCGCGACCTGGCACTGGGTGGCTTGACCGTGGCACGCGGCCGCGTGATCACGCTCGACGCGCTGGGCACGCTCGTCTCGCTCGACGATCCCGTACCGCGGCTCGTGGCCGGGCTCGCCGCCCGCGGGGCGGCTGTCACCGAGGCGCAGGCGGGCGCGGCGCTCGCGGAGGAGATCGCCTTCTACCGCGCCGGCCACGACGCGGCAGTCGACGCCACCTCGCTCGCGCGGCTGCGGGCGCGGTGCGCCGCGGTGCTGCGGGCGGGGCTCGAACGCGCGGGGGCGGATGTCCGCGCCGTCGATGCGCCCGCGCTGGTCGAGGCGCTGCTCGGCGCGCTGCGCTTCGAGCCCTACGCCGAGGTGCCGGGCGTCCTCGCCGAGCTGCGCGCCGCGGGCCACCGGCTCATCGTCGTCTCCAACTGGGACGTGTCGCTGCACGAGATGCTGGACACGACCGGCCTGCGGGCGCTCGTCGATGGCGCGATCAGCTCAGCCGAGGCCGGCGCGCGCAAGCCCGAACCCGCGCTCTTCCGCCGCGCGCTGGCCCTCGCGGGCGCGCGGGTGGGCGACCGTGCCGGCGACCGGCGCCCGCCGTTGCACGCCGGCGACTCGCTCGAGCTCGACGTCGCGGGGGCCCGGGCCGCGGGGCTGGAGGCGGTGCTCGTCGCCCGTGACGGCGTTCCCGACAGGGTGCCCGCCGGCGTCGTGGTGCTCGAGTCGCTGGACGGGCTCGCCGCCCTCGCTGCGTAACCTGGGTCGACCGTGTCCCACGTCCCGCCCCAGTTTCAGCCCGGCCTTCCCCCGCCGCCGCCGGACCCGGCCGACGCGACCGCCACCGCCGCCGCGCCCGTGCAGCTCGAGGCGCACGAGCAGTCCGGCCGCGACCGCTGGCCGGCGTGGCTGTCGATCGCCGGCTTCGCGGTGGGTTTCGGCACGACGATCGTGCTCGGGCTGTTCATCATCGTCATCTCGGGTGCGTTCGGCGCATCGACGGAGGACCCGCCGCCGGGCATCAACATCGCCCTGACGCTCGCCCAGAACCTCGGGCTCGTCGTCGCTGCGTACTTCTTCGCCAGGCTCAGCGGCCGTCCCACCGCCGCCGACTTCGGCCTGCGCCCCACGCGCGTGTGGCGCAGCGTGCGGCTGCTCGTCGCGGTGTGGATCGGGTTCTTCGTGCTCAGCGGGATCTGGGCTGTCGCGCTGGGCCTGGAGGAGCAGCAGTCGCTGCCCGACGAGCTCGGCGCCGACGGGTCGACCCTCAACGCACTCGTGGTGATCGTGCTCGTCACGGTGATCGCCCCGCTCGGCGAGGAGCTGTTCTTTCGCGGCTTCTTCTTCGGCGCGCTGCGCAACTGGCGCGGGCCGATCGTCGCCGCGGTGCTCAGCGGCGCCGTGTTCGGGGTCTTTCACGCCGGCTCGTCGCCGATCGGCTACCTCGTGCCGCTCGCGATCTTCGGCTTCGGCCTGTGCCTGCTCTACGAGCTGACGGGCTCGCTGTATCCGTCGATCGCGCTGCACGCGCTGAACAACTCGATCGCGCTCGGCGTCAACCTCGACTACGGCGCCGGGATCATCGTGGCGATGATGGTCGGCTCGACGATCGTCACGCTGCTCTGCGCCCGCCTGCTGGCGCTGGCCCTCGGCGACCGGCGGCCCGGACCGCCGGCGAGCGCGCCGGCGCCCGAGCCCACCTGATCTGCTGCCTGCGCACGCGGCGCGTGACATAGTGCCGCGATGCGCCGCACCGTCGCCCTCGTCGTCGTCCTGCTGGCCGCACTCGCGCCCGCGGCCCGGGCCCAGAC
>DASZDB010000416.1:0-2480 GCA_035942495.1 Solirubrobacteraceae bacterium | reverse complement strand
ATCGAGATCGACTCGATGCCCGAGGAGATCGACGAGCTCAAGCGCCGCGCGATGCAGCTCGAGATCGAGCTCGAGTCGCTGCGCAAGGAGAAGGACGACGCCTCCAAGAGCCGCAAGGAGACGCTCGAGCGCGAGCTCGCCGAGCTGCAGGAGCAGTCGTCGGCGCTGACCGCGCAGTGGCAGGCCGAGAAGGCGAAGATCACCGCGATCCAGGAGCTCAAGGAGCGCCTCGACGTCGCGCACCGCGACGCTGAGCGTGCCGAGCGCGAGGCCGATCTGCAGCGCGCCGCCGAGCTGCGCTACGGCACGATCCCCCAGCTCGAGCGCGAGCTCGCGGAGGCCGAGGCGCGCTCGGACGCCAACGACGGGTTCCTCAAGGAGGAGGTCACCGCCGAGGACGTTGCGGAGATCGTCGCGCGCTGGACGAAGATCCCGGTCAGCCGGATGCTCGAGGGCGAGGTCGCCAAGCTCGTGCACATGGAGGAGCGCCTGCACCAGCGCGTCATCGGCCAGGACGAGGCCGTCTCCGCCGTCGCGAGCGCCCTGCGCCGCGCCCGCGCCGGGCTGTCGGACCCCGACCGCCCGATCGGCACGTTCCTCTTCCTCGGCCCGACCGGCGTCGGCAAGACCGAGCTGGCGCGCGCGCTGGCGGAGTTCATGTTCGACACGCAGGAGGCGATGGTCCGCATCGACATGTCGGAGTACATGGAGAAGCACTCCGTCGCGCGGCTCATCGGCGCGCCCCCCGGCTACGTCGGCTACGACGAGGGCGGCCAGCTGACCGAGGCGGTTCGCCGCCGGCCGTACTCCGTCGTGCTGCTCGACGAGGTCGAGAAGGCGCACTCCGACGTGTTCAACGCGCTGCTGCAGGTGATGGACGACGGCCGGCTGACCGACGGCAAGGGCCGCACGGTGAGCTTCAAGAACGTCGTGCTGATCATGACCTCGAACATCCCCGGCGGCCGCGAGGGCGCCGAGCTGCACTTCCGGCCCGAGTTCATCAACCGGCTGGACGACATCGTCGAGTTCGACTCGCTGTCGCGGTCGCAGATCGGCCAGATCGTCACGCTGCAGACCCAGCTCGTGATGGACCGCCTCGCCGACCGCGGGATCGAGATCGTGCTGACCGCCGCCGCGCGCGAGCTGCTCGGCGACCTCGGCTACGACCCCGTCTACGGCGCGCGGCCGCTGAAGCGCGTCATCCAGAAGCGGCTCGTCGACAAGCTCGCGCTCGCGCTGCTCGAGGGCACGTTCGGCGAGGGCGACGTCATCGCCGTCGATGCCGCCGACGGGGAGCTCGTGCTGACGAAGGTCGTCGCCACGGCCCACGACATCGCGGCGTAGGACCGCCTACCCGCCTCATGCATGTGCCACGGACCGCCCGGCGGCGGTCCGTCGGCGCATGAGGAAGAACGCCCACAACCCGACGGCGATGAGCGCCTGAAAGACGAGCAGCCCGGCGAGCCACGGAACCGACGCCTCCTGCTCGCCCTGGTGGCTGAGCGCCGGGTTGATGACGACGAGCGCCAGCCATAGGACGCCCGTGCCCCAGTAGGCGATCCAGACGCCGCGGCGCTCGCGCGCGAGGTTGTAGCCGTCGAGGAACATCAGCGGCATGAGGGCGAAGACGATCGACTGCATGCCGACGAGCGCGATCACCGTGAGCGCCACATCCAGTGCCAGCAGCCCAGAGCTCGCACCGACCTCCTCGCTCGCATGCGCGACGGGGATCGAGGCGAACCAGGCGGTGAGGCTGACGACCAGGCGCACGCCGTAGGAGACGGTGTTGGCGGCGGCGTCCTGCGCGGGCGTCAACGGCCGGCGCGACTCGTAGTCGCCCGCCATGCCGAGCAGCAGCCCCGGCGCGAGGTGGGCGAGCCGGGAGACCGCGACGCACACCGCGAGGACCGCGATCTGGCCGACGTACACGACCCAGCCTCCGCCGATGCCGGGAAGCCGGCGTGCCATGAACGCGCGCGCGGACAGCAGCCGGGTGGTGATGATGACCCCGACGCCGATCAGCATGCCGAGCGCGTACGGCGCGGCCCCCGGCCGGTTCGGGAACCTCGGGTCGAGGAACAGGTAGACCCCGGCGGCGACCAGCGCCGAGACGCCGGCGAACCCGAGCGCACGCCGCGCGGCCCCTGGCGTGATCCCCGCGAACACGTTGACCAACGGCCGGAAGAACGCCACCAGCTCGGCGCGGTTGTGGCGCACCGTCGCGTTGAAGAGCCTCGTGGGCAGGCCGAGCATGAAGAGGAGGAGCACCGCGATGCCCAGACTGCGGCTGATGTCCTCGGCCGACAGGAAGAGGTTGTCCGGGCGGACGAGGAAGGCGCTCACGTCTGAGCGACGCGGGTTGGCCGACGGCTGCAGCTCGTCGCGCGACGACGGCCCCCGCGCCGTCGCCGTCACCGGCGTGCCACCGCCGCCGGGCGCGACCGAGCGCCGCTGCGGCGCCGGCGGCCGCGTCGGACCGG
>DASZDB010000415.1:0-4991 GCA_035942495.1 Solirubrobacteraceae bacterium | reverse complement strand
GTCGGCCGCGTCGCGCGGGGTGAGCGTGACGGTGGCGTTCACGGTGCGCTGCGGGCCGCTCTGCACGTCGCTCAGCGCGACCTTGGCGCTCACGCCGCTGTCGGCCTGCGTGTTCAGCGGGAGCGCGAGCAGCACGAAGATCGCGGCGGCCGCGCCGACGGCGGGCCAGCGCAGGTGCCTGGTCTCGGAGTACGGCAGGTCGTCCGCCGACAGGCGCGCGCCGATCCAGGCGCCGAGGACGGACGCGGCGAGCGCCATGCCGAGGCCCATCGCGATCGTCTCGGGCAGGATCTCGACCGACCACGGCAGCGGCATCCAGACGTGCGACCAGCCCCACTCGGCCGCCAGGCCGACGGTGCCGATCAGCGCGCCGGCGGTGAGGCCGAACGCGAGCGGGCGCCGCGTGGACACGACGAGCGCGGCGGCCTCGACGCAGAGCGCCTCGGCGATGTACAGCGGGAAGTGCGCGAGCGATTCGCCGAGCGCGTTGTGCACGATGACGACGTCGAGCAGAAAGCGCGCGATGAGAAAGAAGCCGATCGCTCCGAACATCCCGCCGCGGCCGATCCAGATCCGCGTCATGACGAGCGTGAGGCCGGCGGCGAGCATGATGAGCATCGGGTGGAAGACCATCTGGAACTGCGGCACGCCGAAGTCGAACTCGCCCTGGAAGGTCGACATGCCGACGAGCAGGCCGCCCGGCAGCCAGACGACGCGCAGGTGGCGCACCCAGGCCAGCTCCTTGTGCATGACGCCCGCGGTCTTCATCGCCCGCACGACCTCGGCCTGGATGATCGCGATCGCCACGAGCGTCATGACCGCGCCGCCGATGAGCATGAGGTGCGTCGGGCCCCAGAGCGTGACGTCCTGGCCGAAGAGGCGGTGCCAGAAGTCGTCGAGCGGGAAGGCGATGAGCGAGAAGAACCCGCAGACCATCATCATGATGCCGCCCAGCGGGGCGTACCAGTCCTTGCCGATGCGGACCGCGGTCGGGCCGGGGCGGTCGGCGCGCTCCTCGCGGCCGAGGCAGATGGCGAAGAAGCCGGCGGCGAAGATGCCGTACAGGCCGCCGAGGATGAAGAAGTGGCTCGGGTTGCTGAAGACGCCCTCGTCGCGCCCCTTGTCGATGTGCAGCGAGACGTCCCAGTACAGGCCGAAGAGCGCCGTGATGAGCGAGATGATCGCCAGGCCGCAGGGCAGAGAAGCCCACGCCGGCTGGCCGGAGACCCGCTCCGAGAAGCGCTCGAACCACCCGAGGGTGGGGATCAGCTCCCCGCGGTGGCCGAGGCCGCCCATCAGCATGAAGATCAGCGCGAAACCAGCGAGAGCCCCGGCGAGACCGAGGTCTGCGGCCGACGCGCCGCCGGCGTTGTTCTCCAGTGATGCGGCGAGGACCGTCGCGGTGCTGCTGAAGGCGCTCATGGCGCCACCGTAGCATGTAACGTCAGTTGATGTCCAATAGACGCCCCGCCCACGGCTAGTGGTCTTCTTGACCTCCGGCCGCGCGGGGGTTCCCTGTCGCCTGGCCCGGGTCGCCGTCGCGCCTGGGGCTCGTGCTGGGAGCGTCCTCGGCGTCGGTGACGTCGTCCTCGGGATGGTCGCGCGCGTCGATCCCGGCGCCGGCCGGCTGTTCCTCGGGATAGCCCTGCCCGGTGGTGGTGGCGCCCTCGGGCGCGTCGGCGTCGTCGGCCGTGTGTTCGTCGGTGGTCACGCGGCGCTTCTACCCGGTTTGGCCTCGCTACCGCTCATGCCGGCGCGGCGCGGCGCGTCGCTCGCTGGTTTGCGGTCCGTGGCGTGCGTCGGCGAACGGCATCTCTGAGCGTGTGAGCCCGCTCGAGCCGGACCGTGTGGCCGGGGTCAGCGCTTGTGCCGGGGGTGTGTCGAATAACACTCGGCCCGCGCGAGTTATTCGACCCAGCCCCGCGGCCTTCCACGCATCGGGGCGCGCCCGGTGCGATATCCGCACTCGGCGCGCCCCGACCACGTCAAACCCGGCGGGCACGCCGCCGCCAGACAACCTCACACCATCAGTGATGCAGTTCATGCCGGCCCGAACGCCGCGCCCACGCGCCGTGACGCGAGGGCGCGGGCGCCAGATCCGGCAGTGCCCCCTATGCCAACCCAAGCGCCGCCCCGACGTCGCGCACGACGTCGAACAGCGGCGAGGGCACGACGCCCAGGATCAGCGTCAGCGCGCCGAACAGCACCGCGACGAACACAACCTCGCCCGACGCGCGCAGCCCCGTCGCCTCGTCCGAGCCGCCCGCGAGAGCGGGCTCATCGCCGCCCGCCGTTGGCGCGGTCGGGAGCGCGGGCGCGGCCGCCGCCTCATCGGCGGACGGGGTCATCCAGATCGCCGCGATGACCTTCAGGTAGTACGCGAGCGAGATCATCGAGCCGACCACGATGAAGACCGCCAGCCACGTGTAGCCGTCGTCCACGGTGGCGTCGATCAGATAGAACTTTCCGATGAAGCCCGCCGTCGCGGGGAAGCCGGCCAGCGCGAGCATGGAGATCGTCATCGGCCAGGCCAGCAGCGGCCGCGTCGCGCCGATGCCGTTCAGCGAGGCGATGTCGTCGCCCAGCGGCGTCTCGCGCTCGCGGGCGACGATGACGGCGAACGCCGCGAGGTTCATGACGAGGTACACGGCGATGTAGAAGACGGTCGCCTGCAGGCCAAGCCGCGTCGCCACGACGACGCCCGCGAGCATGTAGCCGGCCTGCGCGACCGACGAGTACGCCAGCAGCCGCTTCAGCGAGGACTGGCCCAACGCGCCGACGTTGCCCACCACGATCGTGACGGCCGCCAGCACCGCGAGCGGCGGCGCCCAGTCGATCGCCGCGTCGAAGAGCGCGACGTCGAAGAGGCGCAGCATGACGCCGAACGCCGCGGCCTTCGTGGCGACGGCCATGAACGCGGTGATCGGTGTCGGCGCCCCCTCGTAGACGTCGGGCGTCCACTGGTGAAACGGCGCCACCGACGCCTTGAAGCCGAGGCCGACGATCGTCAGCGCGATGCCGGTCAGCAGCAGCGGGTCGCTGACGATGTCGCCGTCGCCGCCCAGTGCCGCCGAGATCCCGGAGAAGTCCGTCGAGCCGGTCGCGCCGTAGAGGAACGCCAGGCCGTAGAGCAGGGTGGCCGAGCCGACGGAGCCGATCACGAGGTACTTCAGCCCGGATTCGAGCGACGACGCGCGCCGCATCTCTGTGGCGCACAGCACGTAGAGCGGGATCGAGAGCAGCTCCAGGCCGAGGAAGATCGAGACGAGGTTCTGCGCCGCGACGAGCACGATCATGCCCGCGATCGAGGTCAGCAGCAGCGCGTAGTACTCGCCGTGCGCGGCCTCGCGCGGAGCGAGGTGGCGCCACGACAACAGCACCGTCGCGATGCCGGCGACGCAGAAGAGGATCGTCAGGATCAGCGTCAGCTCGTCGAGGCGCAGCGCGCCGGCGATGAGATCCTCGCGCTCGCCCCACTGGCCGACGCTCAGCGCGATCGCGAGCCCCAGCGCGAGGATCGCCAGCGCCGGAACCGCCGTCTCGCGGGCCGCGCGCGAGCGCGACAGCCCGAGCAGAAGCACGAGCAGCGCGCCGCCGAACACCGCGATGAGCGGCGACAGCCCCGCCCAGTCGATCTCAGGGCCGGCGATCTTCTCGGCCGCGGCGATCATCATGGGCCCTCCTCCTCGAGCGGCGCGTAGGGCGTGCCGCCGGGCAGCGTCTCCGCGGCCGTCGCGGTCGGGGGCTGTGGCGACACCACCGACGTCACTGTCCGTTCGCTGCGCTCCAGCGCGAACTGCGGGTACAGCGAGATCGCCAGGATGAGCAGCACGAGCGGCACGAGCACCAGGCCCTCGCGCACCGAGATCTCACGCGACTCCACGCGCGGCCCCGTGCGGTTGTGCACCGCCCCGATGTACAGGCGTAGCGCGTAGACCGAGGCCAGCACGACGCCGGTCGTCGCCACGATCGCGATGACGATCTTCTCGGTGAAGACGCCGAGCAGGATGTAGAACTCGCCGACGAAGTTCGACGACCCGGGCATCGCCAGCGTCGCGAAGGCGACGATCAGGAACATCGTCGCGAGCACCGGGGCACGCATGCCGATGCCGCCCATGTCGCGCAGGTCCTGCGAGCCGCCCGCCCGCGCCGCCAACAGCGCGACGATGAAGAACGCCGGGGCGACGACGAGCCCGTGGTTGAAGGCCTGCAGCAGCGCGCCTTGCGCGCCCTGGTCGTTGAGCGCGAAGATCCCGAGCGTGATGAAGCCCAGCTGGGCGACCGACGAGTAGCCGAGGATCAGGCGCGTCTCGGTCGTCGTGAAGGCCATCGCCGAGCCGTAGAGGATCGACGCCAGCGCGATCAGCAGAAGCAACATCTGGAAGTTCACGACCGCGTCGGGAAACAGCGGCAGGCAGATCTTCAGGAAGCCGTAGGCCGCGACCTTGCTCAGCACGCCGGAGAAGACCGCGAGCACCGGCAGCGGCATCGAGCGGTACCCGTCGGGCATCCAGCCGTGCAGCGGGAACGCCGGCATCTTCACGAGGAAGGCCGCCGCGAAGAACAGGAAGATCCAGTTCTGCGAGGACTCCGCCAGCGGGCGCTGCGCGAGGTCGGAGAACGCGAACGACAGCTCCGCCGGCCCCTGCGCCGCGAGCACGCCGGTCGCGATCGCCGCGGTCAGCATGAGCAGCGAGCCGACGAGCGTGTAGATGACGAGCTTCATCGTCGCCTGCACCCGCCGGCCCTCGCCCCACTGCCCGGTCAGGAAGAAGAACGGCACGAGCATGAGGTCGAAGAAGACGACGAACAGCGCGAGGTCCTGCGCGAGCAGGGCGCCGAGGACAGCGGTCTCGGCGAGCATGAAGTGGAAGTAGAAGAGGCGCGGCCGGTCCCACTCGCGCTGCGTCGCCCACAGGGTGCAGAAGAACCACAGGATCGCCGTCAGCGCGAGCAGCACGAGGTTCAGGCCGTCGATGCCGAGCTTGTAG
>DASZDB010000414.1:0-12081 GCA_035942495.1 Solirubrobacteraceae bacterium | reverse complement strand
CGCCGGCCTCGTGCTCGTGCCCGCGATGGCGCTCGTCATGGGCAACGGGGCGATCATCGCGCCCGCGCTCGTGGCGCTGCTCGTCGTGCCCGCCCAGGCGCTGCAGGCGCCGCTGTGGATCTTCTACCGCGAGATGGACTTCGCGCGCCAGCGCAAGCTGCAGATCCTCGACCCGGTGACGGGCTTCGTCATCGCCGTGGCGCTGCTGATCGCCGGGTGGAACTACTGGGCGCTGATCGTCGGCGTCGTCGCCGGCGCGTGGTTCGGGGCGTTCGTGTCGCTGCGCGCGTCGCCGTACCGCTTCCGCTGGACCTTCGACCGCGCGACGGCGCGCTCCTACGCGTCGTTCTCCTGGCCGCTGTTCTTCGCGGGCATGTCCGGCATCGTCGTCGGCCAGGGCCTGCTGATCGTGGGGGAGGCGACGCTCGGGCTCGCGGGCGTCGGGATCATCGCGCTCGCGTCGACGATCTCGCAGTACTCCGACCGCGCCGACCAGGCGATCACGCAGACGATCTACCCGACGATCTGCGCGGTGAAGGACCGCGCCGAGCTCCTGTACGAGGCGTTCGTGAAGTCCAATCGCCTGGCGCTCATGTGGGGCGCGCCGTTCGGGCTCGGGCTCGCCGTGTTCGCCGAGGACATCGTGCGCTTTGGCATCGGTGAGCAATGGCGGCCGGCGATCGGCCTCATGCAGGCGATCGGCGTGTCGGTCGCGGTGCACCAGATCGGCTTCAACTGGGACGCGTTCTACCGCGCCCGCGCCGACACGAAGCCGGTCGGCATCGCGGCCGCGATCGCGATCGTCGCCTTCCTCGCCATCGCGCTGCCGATGCTGGCGATCGAGGGCCTGAAGGGACTGGCGATCGCGACGCTCCTCGTCGAGGGGGTGAACTTCGCGGTACGGATGTTCTACCTGCGCCGGCTGTTTCCGAACTTTCGCTTCCTGCGCCACACGGTCCGCGCGCTGGTGCCCTCGGCGCCCGCGGTTGCGCTGGTCCTCGGGCTGCGCGTCGTGTTCGGCGACGAGGCGACGCTGCTCGCGGCGCTCGGGCTGTTCGCGCTCTACGTCGTCACGACACTCGGCGCCACCGCGCTCGTCGAGCGCCGCCTGCTGCGCGAGATCCTGGCCTACCTGCGGCGCCGGCCCGCGGCGGGCGCGACGGCATAGGCGCGGGCGCCGTCAATCCGCCGCGGCGGCCGACAGGAACGCCATGAGCGCCAGGTGCACCTCGCGCTCGATCTTCGGATAGATCGCCGGAACCGGCTGAAAGGCGCCCTCGCCGTCGGTGTCCATGCCGATCTCCAGCGTGTACGCGATGATCCGCTGCGCCGAAGGGTCGTCGACGAACTGCAGGCTCGCGGCGAAGTCCGAGGCCGTCCCGGTCGTGGGGTACAGGGCGAGGCCGGGCTCGACCGCGTACTCCGATCGCGCCCGGGCGCGCGGGTCGCTGCCGGCGCCCTCGACGATCGCGTCGTGCATCGCTGTGCCGATCCGGACGTGCTCGTCGAGCAGGTCGCGCGGGATGAACTCGCCGTACGGGCCGCCGGGGCCGCCGTCACGGCGCCCGTCGAACGCCGGGTTGCGGAAGCTCTGCCGAGGGTCGCGCGACTGGTTGTCGTCCATGCCCCAGGGAAAGAGGATCTTGCGGCTGAAGGAGTGCACGTCGATGTAGAACTGCACCCGCCGCTCGCGCAGGATGCTCGCGACGTTGCGCGATTCGGGCTCCGACAGGGCGGACGGGCCGACGTAGACCTGGAAGTCGCACGGGTCGTTGGAGGCCGACACGGCGATGTCGCCGGCGTCGTCGTAGTAGCGCTCGAAGTCCCAGGCGAGGTCGAAGTTGCGGTTGAGGTCGACGCCCGTGCACGATGAACCCGATCCCGCCCGCGGCGGGCGGCGGTTTTTGCGCCACATCGCGTTGGCCTGCGAGGCCTGCGAGAACGCGCGCCCGTCGGGGTTGATGAGCGCCAGGACGCTGAAGTCGAGGCGGTCGACGATCCGCTTGACCTCGACCGCGGGGATGCTGGCCTCGGGGTAGACGATGTCGCGCGTGGGCGCGGTGTCGGTGAAGGCGCAGACGACGACGTCCGAGCCGCTCTCGTAGGCACGCAGCAGGCGGTCGAGCAGGGTCAGCAGCACGTCCGGCGGCGCCCACTCGCGCGCGTGCATGCCGCCGGTGATGAACACGGGGCGCCCGCCCGAGGCGCCGCTGATGGTCACGTAGGAGATGCTGCGGCCCTCGTGCGAGCGGTTTGGCGCGACCGTGCGCGTGCAGAGGTCGGGATGGTCGGCGGCCAGCCGCGCCAGCTCGTCCTCGATCGCGCGGACCGTGGACGGGTACGCCACTACGACTGCGCCTCGCGGGCGCGGTCCTGGTCGAGCTTGCTGTAGAGCACGTCGCGCTGGCCGGCGAGGTCGTCGCGCTCGACGACCGCCTCGACCTCGAGCCCGCGCTCGCGCAGCGTCGAGAGAGCCTCGTCGGAGGCGTAGCCGGAGACCTGCCAGCGATCCTCGTCGAGGCGCCGCGCGCTCGTGCGCTCGAAGTCCAGCCCGGCGATCTCGCCGAGCCGGCGCATGGGCTCGGTCGGCCCCGCGATGCGTACGAGTTGCACGTTCTCCCTGCCAGGCTCACTTGGTCGGCGTCCGATGACTATCGCACGCCGGCCGTGGCCCGCGTCGCCGGTCAGGCCACGACTTCGAACTGCGACATCAGGCCGTGGTCCTCGTGGTCGAGCATGTGGCAGTGCATGACGTACTTGCCGGTGTAGTCGCTCATTCGCCCCGCGATGACGACGCGCTCGCGAGGGTCCAGCAGGAACGTGTCCTTCAGGCACGCCTCCCAGGGCGGCGGCCGGCGTCCGTTGCGCGAGAGCATGTACCAGTCGGTGTGGTGCAGGTGGATGAGGTGCGCCACGCCCGTCTGGTTGTGCAGCTCCCAGGTCACGGTCTCACCCAGCGCCGCGGTCACATCGGCGTAGGCGGGATCGAACGCTCTGCCGTTGACGAGCCAGCGCGGCCGCAGGCCCGAGCCGACGGTGAAGCGCCAGGCATGCGACGGCTTCCTCGCCGCCTCGGCGACCCACGCGGGTAGCGGACGCAGCGCCCGCGGAACCGCGGTGCGGTCGGGCTCGCGCCGCGTCCCCACGCGGAACTCCATCAGCGGCCCGGCGTACGAGACGGATCCCAGCGCGCCGGGACCGTGGCGCCGCCTGCCGCTCAGCAGCCGGACGTGCTCGCCGCGCGCCACGGCAAAGTCGACGATGAGCTCGGCGCGCTCGCCCGGCCCGAGCAGGACCCGGCTGCGGCGCACCGGGCGGGGCATGAGGCCGGAGTCGGTCGCGATCTGGACCATCGGCAGGTTGCCGCTCAGGCGCAGCTCGTAGCTGCGGAAGTGCGACGCGTTGAGGACCCGTAGCCGGTAGCGCTGGGGGCGGACGTTGTGATGGGGCAGCACCGCGCCGTTGACGAGCACGCGCTCGCCGGTGACGCCGTCGCGCGGCGGGCGCCGCTGCTCCGCGAAGGGATCGCGGAGCTGGTTGTACGCGTCGAACGACCGGTCGGCAAGCATCAGCGGGATGTCGCGCGAGCCGCGCGGCAGCGGCAGCGACGCGTCGACGTCGTCGTCGACGATCCACATCCCGGCGAGGCCGCGCCAGACATTGCGCCCGGTCCGATCGAGGCGGTGGTCGTGATACCACTGAAAGGAGGCGCGTTCGGGCCCGCCGTCCTCCACCTGCTCGTAGGTGTACGTGCGCTGGCCGCCGGGGGCGATGAGCAGGTCGTTGCCGGACTCGGCCTCGCTGAGGCCGGGGGAGATGTCGCAGTACAGCGACTGCGGCTGCGCGCTGGTGAGTCCGCCGGGCTGGCCGTCCTCGGTGCATCGGTTGTGCCCGCCGTGCAGGTGGACCGTGAGCTCGCCCGCCTGCTGCGGGAGCTGATGCAGGAAGCGCACGCGCGTCGTCTCACCCGCCGGGCGGCGGATCGTCGGCCCCGGGAAGCTGCCGGCGTAGGTCCACATCCGGGTCTTGCGGCCGGGGAGGATCGCGACCTCCGCCTCTCGCATCGGGATCGTCAGGTCCGCGCCGGTCAGGACCTGGGGGATCGGCAGCTTGGCCGCGAACGGCCTGACCGCGCGGCGGGCGCCGGCTGCGGGGGCGCGCGCGCCTCGCGGAAGCGCGAGCGTCAGCGCGCCTGCCGCCGCCGCGCACAGCAGCGATCGACGGCTGATGGCGTCGACTGGCTGCGGCTGAGGCTGCTCTTGCATGAGAACGCAGCGCGGGCGGAGGCCGCTGCCCCCGCCCGCTCGGGCCATCCCTAGCCGGTGACCCTGATCTTGCCCTGCATGTCGGGATGAATGGCGCAGAAGTAGCGCAGCACGGTTCCCGCCCGCGCGCTCACGACCTGCTCGAAGGCCTCACCCTTCTTCTCGCTGTACCACGAGTCCCCCGTCTTGGACGTCCGCGAGAAGCGCTTGTCCCAGCCGGGCTGGCCGCCCTCGGTGAGCTGCCGGCCGACCTTCTCGGTCTCCAGGTCGACCTCGTGCGCCCGGGCGACCGTCATGCAGATCCTCCCGGGCGTGAAGCACTGCCTCATCGCCCGCGCGCTCTTGGGTATGGCGTTCGCGGCGATCAGCGTGAAGGTGTGTGGCCCGTGCTGCCTGGGGTCGCTGAGGTTGCGGACTCGCAGCGGCTGTCCGGCCTTGACCGAGCTTGACCCGGTGAATCTCAGCGTCTTCGTGGTGGACCTCATCGAGATGGTGCTCGTGGCGGCGGCGGCTTGTGCGCGTTCACCCGCCGACGCCGGTGAGCCGCTGCCGGCTGCCGCCACCAGTCCGGCCGCCGCCCCCGCGGCAAGCACTCCCCGTGATATCGCGGAACGTCGTTTTCTCATTGCCTTGCGTCTCCTTGTCCGGGACGAACGCGAGCAAGGTACCAGCATCCGGTGCGTCGCTGGGGAGGGTTGACCACACCCTGGGGTGCGGTCTCCCGCACCCTGGTACCCCAGTGTTTCCGGCGTCTTCCGCCGATCCGGTGCTGTGGGCCCTAGGTGTCGGTGCGCGGGTAGCCGGCGACCTCCGCGGGCTCGCGCAGCAGTCCGGCGACGTGCTCGGCCGACGCCGTACGCGCGGCCTGGATCGCGCGCCGCTCGCGCAGGGCGCGCGGCAGTCCGGCGACCCCGGCGAGGCGGCCGGCGACCTCGACCGGCACGAGCCGCCGCGGCCGGTTCGTGCGCAGCTCGAGCAGCCAGCGGCGAGCAAGCGAGCGCGGCCCCGTCTCCGGCAGGCAGCGGACCGCGCACCAGGCACTGTTGCGGGCGACGTAGAAGCGAGCACGCGCATGCGATCGCGTCGTCGCCCCGAGTCGGTGCACGACGAGCGCCGACGGCACGAGCAGCGCGTGCCAGCCCGCCAGGACCGCACGAAAGGCGAGGTCGATGTCCTCGTAGTACAGAAAGAAGCGCTCTTCGTAGCCGCCCAGCGCGTCGAAGACGTCGCGCCGGAACACCGGCGCCGCGCCCGGGGCGGCGAAGACCGGATACGGCTCGGTGGGCAGCTCGTCGAGCGGGCGGTCGCGCAGCAGCTTGTAGGCGAAGCCGGCAGCCGAGTACTGGTCGCCGGCGCTTTCGATCCGGCCGGTCGCGGCGCTGACGAGCACGCTGCCCAGCGACCAGGTCCGCTTCTCGCGCGGCGCCGCGACGAGCCGCGCGAGCCAGTCCGGCGCGGGGGTGGCGTCGGAGTTCAGGACGCCGACCCACGGCGCCGCCGTCGCTCGGACGCCGCGGTTGGCGCCGCCGGCGAAGCCGAAGTTCTGACCGAGCTCGAGCACCCGCACGCCGGGATGGTGTGCGCGCACCAGCGCCACCGATCCGTCGCGCGAGCCGTTGTCGGCGATGACGATCTCGTCAGGCCCGAGCGTCTGTGCGGCGAGTGCGGCAAGGCAGTCGGGCAGCAGCGCCTCGCCGTTGAAGTTGACGATGACGACGGCGACGCCCGAGCTCGAGGGCACGGCTGGCCCGCCCACCTAGGGCCCGGGGTCGAACCGGGCGATGAAGGCGTCGATGTCGGGGCTGGAGAGCGCGTCGACGCGCTCCTTGACGAGCTCGGTCGGCCAGTCCCACCAGCGGATCCGCAGCAGCGCCTCGACCTGGTCGTCGGTGAAGCGCCGGCCGATCTCCTTTGCGGGGTTGCCGACGACGATCGCGTAGGGCCGCACGTCCTTTGCGACGACCGCCTTCGTCCCGACGACCGCGCCGTCGCCGATCGTCACGCCGGACATCACCGTGCAGCCGTTCGTGACCCAGGTGTCAGAGCCGACGATGATGTCGCCGCGCCCGTGGGTGAAGCCGTCCTCGTAGGCGCCCGGCAGCTCGAGCATCGCCCGCAAGCCGTACAGCGAGACCCATTCGACGCGGTGCAGCCCGCCGACGTAGAAGTCCGCGTCCGGCGCGATCGAGGCGAAGTTGCCGATGATCACCCGCCCCGTGTCGCCCTTGTACTTCACGACGTTCGGGGCGTAGTAGCTCATGTTGCCCATGACGAGCGTGCCGTCCGCGAGGTGCTCCTGCGCGCGCACCTGCAGCGCGACGGTGCCCTCCGCGTTGTTCAGCGTGCGCCGCAGGTGCTGAACTGCGTCGACGCGGGACTTCAGGCGGCGCGTGTGCTGGACGACCCGGCGGGCCTGGCGGGCGGCGCGTCGGACGGGGCTCGGCATCGCGGCCAGTCTAGATCGGCCGGTCAGGACGACGACGTACCGCGGCGACGCAACTTCACGAGGACGATGAAGATCACGAACGCGAGGGCGGCGACGACCGCGGTGGACAGCGGGCCGATGATCGAGTCGACCTCCTCGAACTGGCTGCCGAGCGCGATGCCCGCGCCGATCAGCACGGTGTTCCAGACCGCCGAGCCGAGCGCCGTCAGGGCGACGAACAGGCCGACGTGCATGTGCGCCATCCCGGCCGGTACGGAGATGACCGACCGCAGGCCGGGCACGCAGCGTCCGGTCAGCACGAGCCAGACGCCGTGGCGGCGAAAGCGAGCGTCGACGCGGTCGAGGTCCGCCGCCGTCACGCGGCTGACGCGATGGGTCGCGAGGATCGCCCTGCGGCCGCCGCGCCGCGCGATCCAGTAGAGGATCAGCGCGCCGGTGACCGAGCCCGCCGTAGCGGCCACGAGCGCCGGCAGCAGCGCCAGTTCGCCCTGCGCGACCTCCCACCCGGCGAACGGCAGCACGATCTCCGACGGGATCGGCGGGACGAGGTTCTCGGCCAGCACGACCGCGAAGAGCCCGACGTAGCCAGCCGAGCGGATGAGGTCGGTGATGGCGGCGATCACCCCAGGTACGCTCGCAGATGTGTCTGTCGATCCCGCCCGGGTGGAGCTCTACGAGGCCAAGGCGCAGACGTACGCGGACTTCGGCAACGGCGCGATCGCCGCGCACGCCCGGCGCCTGCTGCCGGAGGGCGGACGGGTGCTCGACATCGGTTGCGCCTCGGGCGGCCTGCTTGCGCTCCTGCGCCCGCGGGCCGGCCACCTCGCGGGCCTGGAGATCTCGGCGAGTGCCGCGACCGCCGCCGCGCAGATCGCCGATCACGTCGTGCAGGGGGCGCTGGAGGACCCCGAGCTCCCGTTCGAGGCGGAGTCCTTCGACCTCGTCGTGCTCGCCGACGTGCTCGAGCACCTCGCAGACCCGGCGGCCGGCCTGGCGCGGGCGGCGGGCTGGTGCCGGCGCGGCGGCGGCACGGTCCTCGTCAGCGTGCCGAACGTCGCGCACTGGCAGGCGCGGCTGACGCTGTTGCGGGGGCGCTGGCCGCAGACCGACAGCGGCACGTTCGACGCAAGCCACCTGCGCTGGTTCACCCGCGACGCGCTGGCGGCGCTGCTGACCGCCAGCGGGCTGCGCGACGTCGAGCTGCACGCGATCGTCCCGGCGTTGCGCAACCACGCGCCGGCGCCGGTGGGCCGGTTGCTGACCCGTGTGGAGCCCGCGTGGCAGGCGGCCGGCCGCCGCGCGCCCGGCCTGCTCGGCTACCAGGTCATCGGCGTCGGCCGTCGCTGAAAGCGGACGTCGCAACGGCGCGAGCCCATAGGCTGGCGCCCCCATGGGCCTGCGCGAGATCCGCTACGACATGAACCACGGCGCCGCCCGGCGCATCCTGATGCCGACGCTCCAGCGCTGGGCGGCATCGCACGCGCCGGACGCCGAGGTGCTCGAGGTGGGGGCGGGCCACTACGACCACCGCCCGTTCTTCTCCTGCACGCTGACGAAGTTCGATGCGGACACGTCGCAGAATCCCGACATCGTCGGCGACGCGCACGCGATGCCGATGCAGGACGACCGCTTCGACGCCGCGCTGGCGATCAGCGTGCTCGAGCACGTCGACGACCCCTACCAGGTGGTCCGCGAGATGTACCGCGTCCTCAAGCCGGGCGCCCCCGTGCTCGCCTGGATCCCGTTCACGTTCGGCGTCCACGGCTTCCCGGAGGACGTCAGCCGCTTCACGGCCTTCGGCATGCGCCGGCTCTTCGAGCGCGCCGGCTTCGAGGTCGTGCGCGTCGACGAGAAGCCGTACGCCGGCGCCTTTCTGCAGATGACGAACCTCGTGCACTTCGTGCTGCCGCGCACCGATCACCGCCGCTGGGTGCGGCCGCTCAACAAGGCGCTGTTCCTGCTCTTCCGGATGGGCTATCCGCTCGACGAGCGCTTCGGCAAGCTCAAGCTGAAGAACCTCTACACGGGTGCCGAGGTCGAGGCGCGCAAGCCGCTCGCGTAGCGGTCGGCGTCAGCGCCGCGCCAGCAGCCTGTCGACCTGGCGCAGCACGAACGGCCCGAGTGTGGTCGCGAAGAGGTTCGTGATGTGCGTGTTGTCCTTGTGCACGAGCACGCCTCCGACGACCGGGAAGCACAGCCGCGGGCTGCACATGTGACGCGTCAGGTCGACGACGCGCACCCGCCCGGTGCCGGGGCGGCCGGCCGCGATCGCCGAGCGGTCGGGTGGCAGCGCCCGCGAGCGCCGCAGCGCGCAGGCGGGACCGGGCTCGCGACCGCCCCGCACGGCGCGTATGACGCAGTCCGGGCCGTTCTCGGAGTTCACCGGGGTGTCGCGCAGCACAGCGACTCGATGCACGGTCCTCGGCAGCCGCCGCCAAGCACGGATGAAGCCCTGCACCTGGTACTCGCGCCGGTTGACGCCGCGCGGGACCCGCACGTCGAGCCCCGCGAGCTGCGAGACGAAGATCGTGTTGACCTCGGGATGCTGGCGCAGCCAGGCGTACACGCCGCTGCGCCACCGCGCACACGCTGCGCGCCGCGCCTTCGAGAGGTCGGGCGTCGCGGTGGACAGCGGACAGCCGGCGCGCGTCATCGAATAGCCCTGCCAGCGGCGCGCTTGCGCGACGACCTCGAGCGCGCCGCGCCAGTGCGTCGCGTGGCTGTCGCCGATGAGCGCGATCGTGCGATCGGCGATCCCGGGCCGCACGCCGAACCGGCACGTGGAGGGAACCTGCTGCGAGACGATCGTGCAGCGCGCGTTGGGAGACAGCGCGGCCACGGCCGGCGTCGGGATGACCTCGCGCCGCAGCTCCGGGTTGACGCATCGATGACGCGGATTGCGCGCCGCTGCGCCGAAGCACCGGGGCTCCGCGAGCGGCTTGATCTGCGCGATGACGTTGCCGAAGTCCGGTGCGAGGTCGGTGCACGCGGCAGGCTCGTCACACGACCAGTCCGACTGCGCCTGCCACGAGTAGCGGCCCTGCGAGAGGTACACCGACGACGGGGAGAAGACCGCCTGCACCGAACGCGTGTCGGTGCGACGAGCGTTGGCGTCGACGATCGTGCTCTCGACCAGGTTGCCGAACGGGTCCAGGCGGTTGAGCGTCAGGCCCAGACCGTCCTCGCCGCGGTCGAAGAAGCACAGGCGCGACCGCGGCGTCGCCTGGTTGCCGTAGAAGAGCTTCACACACAGCGATCGCCCTTCCGTCGATGACAGCTGCGAGCTCTCCCACTCGCCTGCGGTCGTGATGCGCAGGACGAGCTCGATGCCGCGCTGCCCCATCGCGAACGAGCGGATGTCGAGCGGGCTGGCGGCGGCGTCGGCTCCGTCGTCGTGCGGCCTTGGCTCGCGGTCGACGGCCGCGGTCGCGCCGGCAGCGAGTGCGAGCAGCGCAACAACTGCCGATGAGAAGTGTCTGAGGATGCGTCCCGCGCCGTGCACGGTGCGACATCATGGCCGTTCGGGGGGACGCCTGTCGCATCCCATCCCGTCGGCTATCTGCCAGTCCCCCCGTTGAAGGAGCTCAATGTTGTCTCGCAGCCCCAGCTTGGTCCGTGCCGTTGTGCTGTCCGCCTGCTTCGCTGTCGCGGGGCTTGTCGCGGCCGCGCCGGCTTCGGCCGCCACGTACTCCTGCACGCCGCCGAAGTACCCCGAAACCAGGAACAAGGGCGGCTACTTCGCCGGCGTCAACGGCGCCAAGAAGTACAAGGTCAGCGGCTACAGCAGGTCGAAGGCCTGCAGCACCGGCCGCGCCGTGATCCTGGCGTATCACAGGTGCCGCATCGCCAAGGGCCTCAAGGGCTCATGCAGCGGCCGTACGTTCCGGGGCCTCAAGTGCACCGACAGGCGCGACCCAGACCTGCAGATCCCGACCGAGCTCAATGCCTCGGTGACCTGCCGCAAGGGCTCCAAGCGCGTCGCCTACATCTACCAGCAGAACCTCTGACGAGCAGCCGATCAGCCGGCGGCGGCGAAGCGGACCACGCCGCCGTCGCGCTGCTCGACCACCTGGCCGTCGCTCACGAGCAGGTCGACGTGCCCGAGCACCTCTGACAGCGTCAGGTAGGCCTGCGTCACCGCGACGTTGCCCCACAGCGACTGCGCGATCTCGTAGGCGGAGACGCCCCCGCCCGCCCCGCCGGCGCAGATCAGGCGGCGGATCTTCTCCGCGCGCCGTGCGTGCAGCCTGAAGCGCTCGTCGATGAGCGCGACGGGCTCGGTCACCGGCTTGCCGTGCCCGGCGAGGACGATGTCGACGTTGTCCATCGCGCGGGTCGCGCGCAGCGACCGGATGTAGATCTCCAGCGCGTGGGGGCGCTCGGCGGTCTCGCCGCCGCCACCGCCGCCGTCGGCCGCCGCGACGCTGCTCGCCGTGAGCGGGCGCGAGATGAGCGGGTTGGAGGAGATGTGCTTGATGAGGTGATCGGCGCCCAGCACGATGCCCCGCTCCTCGTCGTGGAAGATCGTGTCCGAAGGCGAGTGGCCCGGCCGGTGGTGGACGTGCAGGGTGCGGTCGCGCAGCCGCAGTTCTGACCCTGCTGCGAGCGGTCGCGTGACGGTCGCCGCCGCGCCCCAGCCGCGGTAGCTCTGCGAGACGCCGATCAGCGCGTGGCGGACGTCCTGCGGGATGCCG
The DNA here is from genome assembly GCA_035942495.1 of Solirubrobacteraceae bacterium. Lineage (GTDB taxonomy): Bacteria > Actinomycetota > Thermoleophilia > Solirubrobacterales > Solirubrobacteraceae > CADCVQ01. Next base: position 676 of record DASZDB010000414.1, on the reverse strand, counting down.
TGCTCGCCCATGATCCGTTCGGCGAACGCGTCGTCGGCGTCCATCGCCTCGCTCCAGTGCTCGAGCCACGGCGCGAGCAGGTCCAGCGCGGCGACCTCGGCGCCCGAGCGGCGCGCGAGGATCGCGACGAGCCCGAGGTGGTCGATGTGCTGGTGGGAGATGACGATCAGCCCGAGGTCCTCGACGCGGCGGCCGTGCGCCGCGAGCGCCCGCTCGAGCGTGTCGAGCGCGGTCCCGGAGTTCGGCCCGCTGTCGACGAGCGTCAGCGGGTCGTCGTCGATGAGATACGTGTTGACCCGGCCGACCCGGAAGGGCGTCGGGATCGGCAGGCAGTGGATCCCGACGGCGGCGGCGCGGGCCAGCGCCGCCGCGGCCGGGTCGGCCACCGTCACGACCGGATGATGTCGAGCACCTCGTCGCGCCGGCGCTCCATGTCCTCGGCGGAGATCAGCGACTCGAGGCACAGGCGCATGAGCGGCTCGGTGTTGGAGGTGCGCACGTTGAAGTGCCACGCGTCGTAGTCGACCGAGACGCCGTCGAGGTGGTCGATCTTCGCGTCGTCGTAGCGTTGCTCGATCGCGGTGAGCTTGGCGTGCATGTCCTGCACCTCGGAGTTGATCTCGCCCGAGATGAAGTACCTGGAGCGATAGCGCTGCAGCAGCTCGGCCATCCCCTT
>DASZDB010000413.1:0-1543 GCA_035942495.1 Solirubrobacteraceae bacterium | reverse complement strand
GGCACGACGAAGCCCCTGCGCGAGATGGCCGCCGCGGCGTCGGCGATGGCCCGCGGCGAGCACGGCCGCCAGGTGGCGGTGACCTCCAACGACGAGGTCGGCGAGCTGGCCCGGGCGTTCAACCGGATGACGCAGGAGCTCGCCGAGACCGACCGCCTGCGCCGCGACCTGGTCGCAAACGTCTCACACGAGCTGCGCACGCCGCTCGGTGCCCTGCAGGCGGTGCTCGAGAACGTCGTCGACGGCGTCAGCGAGCCGGACCCCGAGACGCTGCGCACGATGCTCGCGCAGACGCGCCGGCTCGGCCGGCTCGTGGCCCAGCTGCTCGACCTGTCGCGCCTGGAGGCGGGCGAGCAGCCGTTCGACATCCGCCCGTTCGCGATCGGCGACGTCATGCAGAGCGCCGCGCGCGAGGCGCGCCTGCACGCGCCCGAGGACGTCGTCTTCTCGATCGACGCGGCCCCCGGCCTGCTGGTCGAGGGCGACTCCGAGCGCATCCACCAGGTCGTCATGAACCTCGTCGAGAACGCCGTGCGCTACTCGCCGCGGCCGGGTCGCGTGGCGCTGCGCGCGACGGGCGCGAACGGCAGCGTCGTCCTCGAGGTCGACGACGAGGGGCCCGGCATCGCGGAGGCCGACCGCGAACGCGTCTTCGAACGCTTCTACCGCGGCGACGGGCGCGAGCGCGTCGCCGACGGCAGCGACCGCGGCGGCGCCGGGTTGGGCCTGGCGATCGCGCGCTGGATCGTCGACCTGCACGGCGGCACCATCCGTGCCGAGGCGCGCGAGCCGCAGGGCAGCCACATGGTCGTGACGCTGCCGCGGGCGCGTTCGTGAGTCCCGGGCCAGAGGGCGCCGCACGCGCTGCGGATGAGCGCGCGCGCCGAACCCGGCGCTTCGCGCTCGCCGCCGTCGGCGCCGGCGTCCTCGCCGCGATGCTGCTCCCGCGCGCGCCGGTCGGACTCGGCTTTGTGGTCGTGGCGGTCGCGCTGGCGTGCGCAGCCCTCCTGGCACCGGGCGCGGCGCCGTGGACCGCGCGCTCGGTGCTGGTCGGTGCGCTCGCACTGGCGCTCGCGGCGTCGGCTGCCGTGCGCGACGCGGGCTGGGTCGTCGGCGTCGAGCTCGTCGCCGCGGTGGCGGTCGGATCGCTGGCGATGAGCGCGCCGCGCACGTGGCGCGGGTCGCTGCTCGCAGCGGTCGCGGCGCCGCGCCGGATGCCGTCGGGCGCGCGGCTCGTCGCAGCCGCCGCGGTGCGCGCTCTGCCGCGCGGGTCGGGCGGGCACGCCTTCGCGGTGAGCCGCGGCCTGCTGCTGACCGGCCTGCTTCTGACGGTCTTCGGCGCGCTCTTCGCGACCGGCGACCGCGCGTTCGCGCAGATCGCGGGCGACGTCCTGCCCGACGAGCTTCCGCTCGGCGACCTGCCGCTGCGCCTGCTCGTCCTCGGGCTCGTCGTCTCGCTCGCGGGCGCCCTCGCGCAGGCGGCGGCGGTCGCCGACGAGCCCGCGCGCCGGCCGCTGCTGCGCCTCGGCCACGGCGAATGGCT
>DASZDB010000412.1:0-2787 GCA_035942495.1 Solirubrobacteraceae bacterium | reverse complement strand
CGTCGACTCGATCTCGATGATCACGCCGTGCCGCTGTCCCTCCGGCTCCTCCTCGACGAGCAGGTAGTGGCGTCCGTAGAGCCGTCGCGCGCCGGTGCGGGCGCGGAACGTGACCGCGTAGCCGATCCCGTTGTTGATGCGCTGGCGGCCCTCGCCGACGAACTCGAAGCCCGGGTAGCGCCGTGACAGCGTGCGGATGTAGTCGTCGGCGTAGACCGGCAGCATGCCGCTGGCGGCGCCGCGGTACGCGGGCAGGTTGAGCTCGCGGATCGCAAAGGCGTCGAGAAACAGGCCATCCGCGGACTCGTGGCGCAGGGCGACGAGCGTCCCGGCCTCCGGCGCCGACGTCCACTGCGGGCCATGGATGAGGTTGAACGTGATCGGCTCGCGGATCAGGACCTCCGTTTCGTCGGGCCGCGCCGTCAGCGCGATCGCGACCGCGGCGACGAGGATCGCGATCGCCAGGACCGCCGCCGCGATTCGCACCGCAAGGTGGCGAGGGGCCAGCAGCTGCAACAGCGTCGGGCCGTACTCGGCCTTCATCACGGGCACCCGCGCATTCTGACGCGGTGGACGCCTGATCGAGGCGACGCCATGAATGTGCCGGTCCTCGCAACTCATGCGCCGATAACGCTCCTACCGAGCGACACATGGCGATCACGACCTCCTCATCCGAGCGCAAGCCGATCTACTACGACCGCGTCCGGCGTCGCCTGTGGATCTGCGGCCAGCGCTGCCATCACGGGGCGACCGGGATGATCCTGACGTTCTGGGGCGCGGTCGGCATCGCGCTCATGGCGCACGACTGGAAGGACCGCTCGGTCTGGTTCGCGCGGGGCTGGCAGGACGACTGACGACGCTGCGGGCAGCGCCCTTGGCGGGGCCGGCTACCCGCCGATCGAGAACATCGTCTCCAGGTCGTGCCGGGAGAACGCCTCGAAGGCGACCATCGTGTGGGTGCGCGCCACGCCGTGCATCGACGAGATCTGGCTCGTCACGACGTTCGCGAGATCCTCGTGCTGCTTGACGTGGACGATGCAGACGAAGTCCCACTCGCCGGTGACGGAGTAGGCCTCCCGGACGCCGTCGACCTCGGCCAGTGATCCGCCCAGCGTCGACATGACGTCGCGCTCGGCCTCGACGAGCACGATCGCGTGCGTCATCCCGTGCTGCCTCCTTCGGCGTCGTTGCGCCGCGCGGCGAGCTCCCGCGCGAGCTCGAAGCCGACCGACACGCCGACGAGCATCCCCAGCCGGGTCTCTTCCTCGACGAGCGTCTGGATCGCCTCGACGCGCTCTGTGGGATCCTCCGTGCCGGCGGCGCTGGCCAGCTGCGCGGCGTGCGCCTGATCGAACCAGCCGCCCTGCGCGAGCGCGTTGCCCAGCACGGCCTGCAGGCCCGGCGCGGCGTGCGTCACGATCTCCTGCGCGTGACCGAAGCGCTCGGGGTCGGCGAGCGCGGCAACGGCAGCATCGACCTCCTCGGCGCTGTAGCGCTCCGGCGTCATCCGGCCGACCGCCGGGCGGCGGCGAAGCCGAGGCCGGCGAGCGCGCCGAACGCGCCGCCGAACAGCCCGGCCAGCGCGCTGCCCTGCGACAGCAGCGGCACGAGCAGCAGCACGACGGCGATGACGAGCACGCCGAGCAGGTCGGCGTCATCCTCGTTGCCGCGGCTGCGGTTGATCAGCACCGGGACGAGCCAGGCGCAGAGCAGCCCGAGCGCGGCGCCGTGCGCGCCGAAGACGATCGTGTTGGGATCGACGGCGGCGGCGGCCGCGAGCCCGCCCGGCCCGCAGAGCAGGAAGAGGAGCACGACGGAGATCGCGCCGTGGCGGCGCTCGATCAGCCAGCCGAACAGCCCGAGCCCGACGACGGCGGCGAACTGTGCCGCGGTGCCCTCGTTGAGCAGCGAGGCCGTGAAGAAGCGCCACGGATCGCCGTCGAAGGCGAGGATCGCGAAGTCCGCGCGAACGTAGAACGCCAGCGACAGCCAGAGCCCGAACGAGAGCGCGACGAGGACCATCGTCGCGTACGGGCGCCCGTGCTCGTCACCGCGGATGCCGGGAATCTCGCCGCTGCGCAGCTTGCCCAGGCGGTGCGCCGCCGAGCCCTCGCGCTTGGCGCGCGTCTTCGGCGCGCGCGGCGGCCGCCCACCGGCATCGCGGCTCGGCCGCCGCACGCCGATGCGGCGTTCGGGCTCTGGCGCCTTCGCCGGGGCGTCGGGACGGTCGATCTTCGGCGCGCGCTTGCGCAGCCGCGTGCCGCAGTACGGGCACTCCGTGATGTACGGGCTGACCTCCGCCTGGCAGTTCTTGCAGACCACGAAGAGGTCGGGTGACGACATAAGGTCGATTCTACGGACCGGCCGCAGGTTGCTGCGGACCTTCGTGCGTCGTCATAACGCGGTGGCCGCGACGATCTCGGCCATGACCTCGTTGAGGTCCTCGTTTGCCTCGTAGACGACGCACTGGCGCGAGGCGCCGTTGCCGCGTTCGAGCAGGTCGCGGATGCCGTCCAGCGCCCCGTCCGCGTCGAGCTGCTGGGCGTGCGGCGTCAGCCGCTCGAGCAGGCGCCTGGCGAGCGTCTTCATCGTGACGCGATCGTTGGTCGGCAGGTCGACGATCTCGCCGTCGAGGCCGTGCCGGGCCGCCAGCCACCGGTTCTCGTCGAGCATCTGCCAGGGGTACTCGCTGAGCTTCTCGCCGGCGTCGAAGTGCTCGGCGAGCTCGTGCACCATCGCCTGGATCAGCGCCGCCAGCGCGACCGTGTGCTCGACGCGCGTCTGCGA
>DASZDB010000411.1:0-1597 GCA_035942495.1 Solirubrobacteraceae bacterium | reverse complement strand
GATGTAGGCCACGACGGCGTTGACGACCTCGCGCAGGTTGTGCGGCGGGATGTTCGTCGCCATGCCGACGGCGATGCCCGACGAGCCGTTGACGAGCAGGTTCGGAAACCGACCGGGCAGCACGACCGGCTCCTGCTTGCGCCCGTCGTAGTTGGGGACGAAGTCGACGGTGTCGGCGTCGAGGTCGCGCAGCATCTCCATCGCCATGCGCGCGAGGCGGGCCTCGGTGTAGCGCATGGCCGCCGGCGGGTCGTCGTCGATCGAGCCGAAGTTGCCCTGCCCGTCGATGAGCTCGTAGCGCATCGAGAAGTCCTGGGCCAGGCGCACGAGCGCGTCGTAGATCGCGGAGTCGCCGTGCGGGTGGTAGTTGCCCATCACGTCGCCGACGATCGAGGCGCACTTGCGGTAGGGCCGCGTCGGGCCGAGGCCGTTCTCCGACATGGAGAACAGCACGCGGCGGTGGACGGGCTTCAGGCCGTCGCGCACGTCGGGCAGCGCGCGGCCGACGATGACCGACATCGCGTAGTCGAGGTACGCCGAGCGCATCTCGTCCTCGAGCGCGCGCGGCTCGACGTTGCCGCCGCCCAGGATGTCTACGGAGGACATGGCCTACACGTCCAAATTGGCGACCAGGCGGGCGTTGTCCTCGATGAACTGCCGGCGCGGCTCGACCATGTCGCCCATCAGCGTCGAGAAGATCAGGTCCGCCTGGGCGGCGTCCTCGATCCCGACCTGCGCCAGGGTCCGCGTCGCCGGGTCCATCGTCGTGTCGCGCAGCTGCGCGGCGTTCATCTCGCCCAGGCCCTTGAAGCGCTGCAGGGTGATCCCCTTCTGCGCGACGTGCAGGACCGCCTCGCGCAGCTCGTGAAACGACGCCGCGTCCTCGGTCGCGTCGCCGAGCTTGACGGTGAACGGCGCGTGGCCGGCGAGCTCGGTGAGCTGGCCGTGCACGCGGGTGAAGTTGCGCAGATCCTGGGCTTCGAACAGCCGGCGCGGGAGCAGCAGCTCACGGGCGAGACCGGTCTTGTTCTCGACCGCCCGCACGGTGAGGTGGACCTCGTCCTGGCGCACGAGCGACGTCTCGTAGGGAGCATCCTTGATCTGCGAGCGCTCGATGAGCTCCAGTGCGCCGGCGCCGGTGCTGATCTGCTCGTCGAGCACCCCCGACTCCTCGAGGAAGATCACGGCGTCCGAGCCGTACTCGGCGCGCAGCGTCGAAGACCAGCCCTCGTACTGCTTCAGCAGCCGCGAGAAGCGCTGCCAGCGCGGCTCGGTGAGCTTGAACTGCGTGCCGTGGCGGTCGAAGACGATCATCTTCTCGAGCTTGTCGGAGAGCAGGATCTGCTCGAGCTCGGAGTCCTTCTCGACGTAGCGCTCGCTGGATCCCTGCTTGAGCTTGTACAGCGGCGGCTTGGCGATGTAGACGTAGCCGGCCTCGATCAGCAGGGGCATCTCCCGGTACAGCAGCGTCAGCGCGAGCGTGCGGATGTGGGCGCCGTCGACGTCGGCGTCCGTCATGAGGATGATCTTGTGGTAGCGCGCCTTCTCGATGTCGAACTCGTCGCGGATCCCCGTGCCGATCGCGGTGATGAGCGCC
>DASZDB010000410.1:0-11467 GCA_035942495.1 Solirubrobacteraceae bacterium | reverse complement strand
AGCGCGCGGTCGGAGCCGACGAAGTCCTCGACGAAGCGACTCGCCGGGTACATGAGCAGCTCGGCGGGCGGCGCGTACTGCGCGAGCTTGCCGCCCTCCTGCAGGATCGCGATCCGGTCGCCCATCTTGATCGCCTCGTCGATGTCGTGGGTGACGAAGACGATCGTCTTGCGCAGCTCGGCCTGCAGGCGCAGGAACTCGTTCTGCAGCCGCTCACGGTTGATCGGGTCGATCGCGCCGAACGGCTCGTCCATGAGCATCACCGGAGGATCGGCGGCGAGCGCGCGCGCGACGCCGACGCGCTGGCGCTGGCCGCCCGAGAGCTGGCTCGGGTAGCGGTCGCGCGTGTCCGCGGGCAGGCTGATCAGCTCGAGCAGCTCGGTGACGCGCTTGGCGATGCGCGGCTTCTCCCAGCCCTGCAGTTTGAGGACGGTGGCGATGTTCTCGCCGATCGTCCAGTGCGGAAACAGGCCGATGTGCTGGATGACGTAGCCGATCTCGCGGCGCAGCTCGGCCGGCTTGCGGTCCCGGACGCTGCGCCCGCCGAGCAGGATGTCGCCGGACGTGATCTCGTTCATCCGGTTGACCATCCGCATCGCCGTCGTCTTGCCGCAGCCCGAGGGTCCGACGAGGACGCAGATCTCGCCCGCGGGGACCTTCAGCGAGAGCTTGTCGACCGCGGGCTTGGGCGCGCCGGGATAGCGCTTGGTCGCCTCGACGAACTCCAGCGGCTCTGCGGTGGAACGGTCTGACCGGTCCGGCACGGCGCGATCCTACCCCTCCAGTCAACCTGTTTCACATCCACCGCGCGACCAAGCGGCCTGCAATGGCCTGCGGCGTCGGTGCGAAATCGCCGCTGTCGACCTCACCAGCTGACGAGCTTCCAGATCTCGGGCAGCCGCGTCGCCTCGTCGGCTCCGACCTCCGCGAAGATCGCCACCGCGCGCTTGAGGTGATGCATCGACGCCCCCTCCGCGCCCGCAGCGTGGTCGATGTCCGCGAGGTTGTTCTCGAGCGCGGCCTCACGATGACGGTCGCCATGAACCACGCAGAGCGCGAGCGCCTGCTCGGTCAGCTCGCGGGCGCGATGAAGCGCTCCGGCCTCCCGTTGCACGAGCGCGAGGTTGTTCAACGCGGCAGCCTGGGCCGCGGGATCGCCGAGCTCCCGGGCGAGCTCCAGGCTGCGCTCCAGCTGCGCCGTGGCGCCGAGGACGTCGCCGCCGTCGTGCGCGAGGACCCCGAGCAGGTTATGTGCCTGTGCCTCGGCCCGCGGATCCCCGGCTGCCGTGGCGATCCGCAACGCGTCGGCCGCGAGCTGCGCGCCGCGCGCGCTATCCCCGGACTGTCGCAGGGTATGTCCGAGATCGCTGAGCACGCGTGCACGCAGGACGGTCCCGGCGCCGGATCCCTCCAGTGCGGTCGCGAAGCACGCTTCGGCCCGCGACCACTCTCCGCGGCGGTGGTGGACGTTGCCGAGCTTGAGCTCGATCGCCGGACGGTGCGGGGGTTCGGCATGTGCGGCGGCGGTGTCATACGCGACCAGCGCGCCCGCGTAGTCGCCCAGCAGCGTCCTGAGATCGCCGATCCGCTCATGCGCGCCCGTGGCGTCGGGATCGCCGAGCGCCAGTGCTGCATCGAGGTGGTGCAGCGCGTCGTCGTTCGCGTGCAGCGCGGCGGCGTGCTCGGCGGCCACGCGATACTGCGCGGCGGCCGCGGCGTCCTCCCCGGCGAGCCGCAGATGCTTGGCGACAAGCGCTGCGCGCTCGTCGGCGCCCGGGCGCCGCAGGAGCGCTGCGGCGATGCGACGATGCAGCAGCCTGCGGCGCGCCATGCTCGTCTCGCGGTACACGAGCGAGCGCAGCTTCTCGTGTGAGAAGTCATAGCTCGGCTCCGATCCGCCGACCTCGCGGACGACATCCTGCGCGAGCAGCTCGTCCAGCGCGCTGATGAGCTCGTCCTCGCCGCGGCCGCTCGCGTCGCGAACCGTCGCGAGATCGAACGATCGACCGATCGCCGCGGCTGCGCCGAGCACCTGGCGTGAGACGGCGCCGAGCGCGTCGAGACGCGCGGTGAGAAAGCCCTGGATGTCGACGGGCATCGGATCATTCGGCGATGGCGGCGCCCCGCTCGATGCGCCGTGGGCGGCGAGGTACTGCGCGACGAACAGCGGCAGGCCTTCGCTCTCGAGATACACGCGCTGTTCGAGTTCCGGCGCCGGCGCGCCGGGGTGTCCGGCCTGCACGAGCGCCGCGACCTCGTCTCGCGTCAGGCGGACCGGGCTGACGATCGTCGCCGCGCCCGCTCGTGTCACATCGGCCGTGAGGCGTCGCAGCCGGTGGCCGGGCTGGACGGCCTCACTGCGCCAGCTCACGACGAGCAGCAGCGGGCGGCCCGCGAGCCGGCGGCCGAGGTGGGCGATCGCATCGATCGTCGCCTCGTCGGCGCCGTGGACGTCGTCGAGGAAGACGATGCCTGGCGTCGGCCCGGCGCACGCGGCACCGACGACGGCGCCGATCGCCTCGAGCAGGCGGACGCGAGCGCCGGGTCCGTCGAGCGGGGGTGGCGCCGGCGTGCCGGCTCGCAGCGCGGCCAGCTCAGGCAACAACAACGCGGCGTCGGCGAGTCGCTGGGGCGCCACGGCATCTGTCCATGGCCGTTCGCCGTTGTGCTCGCACAGGTGCGCTGCCCGCAGCAGCTCGATGATCGGTCCATAGGGCAGGCCGGCCTCGTCGTCGTGGCAGCGGGCGGCGAGAACGACGGCGCCGTCGGCGCGTGCGCTGCGCGAGAGCTCCTCGAACAGCCGCGTCTTTCCGATCCCGGCTTCGCCCTCGATCACCGCCAGCCGCCCGTCCGGCGCCGACGCGGCATGCGCATCGAGCAGCGCGGCCCGCTCGCGGTCACGTCCGACGAGCGGCAGTTCGGCCGGCAGCTGCGCCGCACCCTCCGCGTGCGGTGAGGGCGGGCGACGCGGGCCGGCGGTCAGGCGGCCGTCGTTGATCTGCTCGTAGAGATCCGCGGTCTCGCGCAGCGGCGCGACCCCGAGCTCGCGGCTCAGGGTTCTGACGCAATCGCGGTACTGCTCGAGCGCCGCGGCGCGGTCGCCGGTCAGCGCGTAGAGGCGGATCAGCTCGCGATGCGCCGGCTCGTGCAGCGCATCGACCGACAGCCACCGGCGGGCGTGAAGCAGCGCCTGCTCGTAGCTGCCGCGCGCCGTCAGTCCCGCGACGAGGCGCATCAGCACGGCGCTCAGCTCGCGGCGAAGGTCGTCGGCCTGGCTTCTGCACCAGTCGTCGAATTCGACGTTGCCGCGTAACGCGAATCCCTCCAGGAGGTCTCCGCCGAACACGGCCGCGGCAGCGGCGAGGTCGGGCGTCGATGCGTCGTCGCGGGCGAGCCGCCGAAACCGGTCGACGTCGATCTCCAGGCCCGGCCCGCGCCGCAGCGCGACGCTGTCGGCGAGCGCCAGGATCCATTGCTCTCCGATCGCGCTGCGCACCGTCGACAGCGTGCGCCGCAGCGCGCCGCGGGCGTGGCTCGCATCCTGATCGGGCCAGAGGAGGGCACAGACCGCCTCGCGCGAGCGCGCGCGGTCTGCGAGCACGAGGTGTGCGATCAGGGCCAGCGCCTTGCGGGTGTCCAGAGCGACCGGCGTGCCGTCACGCGTGACCGACGGTGCGCCGAGCAGCGTGATCTGCACGGCCATCTGGCGCACCGTAACGATTGGCGGACGGCGCACGAGCAATCTTGCGGATGACCTTGCACACCATTTCGCTCATACGGAGCACCGCATGCGGTCGGCACCACTGATCCTGCTCGGCGTCAGCCTCGCGTTCGCCGACCAGCTCGCACCAAGATCCTGCACATCCGAGCGTCGCGACCGGCGAGAATGGCGGCGATGACCGCGCACGCCGCCGATGGCAGCGCCACAGCGCCGAGCCTGGCGCGGCTGCCGCGGGTCCTGCTTGCCGTCGCGATCGGCCTGGTCGCGCTGATGGTGCCGCTGTCCCTCGGCAAGGAGGAGTTCTCCGACACGGTCTTCTACGGGCTCCAGGCACTCATCCTCGCGACGACGGGAGCCTTCGTCGCCTCGCGCCACCCCGCCAACCCGATCGGATGGATCTTCCTGGCCCAAGGCACCTGGGGTGCCGGCGCCGAGACGTGGGAGGCGTTCGCCTACCACTCGCTGCCCACGGCGGTTGCCGGCCAGTGGGTGATCGGGTGGACCTGGGTTGCCGATGTGGCGGCCTACGTGGTCGTCTTCCTGCTGTTCCCGACCGGTCGCCTGCTGACGCGTCGCTGGCGCGTCGTCGGCGGGCTGATCGCCGTGGGCTGCGCGTTGGCGATCCCCGGCCAGGCTCTGAGCGCCGACAACCCCGACAACCCGCTCCCGGTCGACAGCGGCGTCGTTCAGGTCATGTTCGGCGTCGGAATGGTGCTCCTGCTCGCCTCGATGCTGAGCGCGATCACGTCCATCGTCCTGCGCTACCGGCGCGCGTCCGGCGTCGAGCGCCTGCAGCTCAGGGCGCTCATGCTCGCGGCGAGCATCATCCTGCCCACTTGGCTGATCTCCGTTCCGTTCTACTACGAGTCGATCGCCGTGCAGACGGTGACGGCGCTGGCCTTCCTCGCCCTGCCGATCGCCGTCGGTCTCGCGATCCTGCGCCACCGCCTGTACGAGCTCGACGTCGTCATCAACCGCACGCTCGTCTACGGCGCGCTGACAGCCACGCTCGCCGCGTCCTACCTCGCCAGCGTTCTCCTGCTCCAGCTCGCCGTGAGCCCGTTCACCGAGGGCTCGGGTCTGGCCGTCGCGCTCTCGACGTTGGCGGTGGCGGCGCTGTTTCGTCCGCTCCGAGCGCGGATCCAGGCGATCGTCGACCGGCGCTTCTTCCGCCGGAGATACGACGCCGCTCGAACGCTCGCGAGCTTTAGCTCGCACCTGCGCGACGAGGTCGACGTGGACGCCCTCGGGGACGAGCTGCGCGCGGTCGCGACGACCACGATGCAACCGGCCCATGTGTCGCTGTGGCTGCGCGCGCCCGCGGGCGGCCGATGACCCCGTCGCGTTCCCGCCGGCTCGCCTGGAGCATCGCCGGGACGGCCGTGGCGATGACGGTCTGCGGCGTCGCCGTCGACATCGTGATCGGCACGTTCGAGAGCGTGCTGTACGGCTTGATCTCCGGGATCGCCGTCGCCTTCGCGACTGCCGGGGCGCTCGTCGCGTCGCGCCATCCGCGCAATGCGGTCGGGTGGACCTTTCTCGGCATCGCGCTGTCGACCGGAATCGCGAACCTCGCGGGCACGCTCGTCGAGTATCGGCTGCGTGATGGCCCCGACGACTCCGCGATCGTCGGCTTGGCCGCGGCGTACTCGGACGTCTCGTGGGTCCCGTTCGTCCTCGTCCCGGCGACGTTCGTGCTTTTGCTGTTCCCGGATGGGCGCCTGCCGTCGCGTCGCTGGCGGGCCGTGGCGTCCTGTGCGGGCGTAGGCATCATGGGGGTGTTCATCAGTGGGCTCGTCGGCCCGGAGCCGATCGCCGACTATCCGACCGTCGAGAAGCCGTACGTCATCGACGGGCCCGTGATGGAGGCGCTGACCGGCCTCGCCTATCTGCTGTTGCTCATCGGCCTCGTCGGCTCCGTGGCCTCGGTCGTCGTGCGCTTCCGTCATGCCGGTCGAGTGCAGCGCCAGCAGATCAAGTGGCTGGCCATGGCCGGCGCGGTGGTGGGCGTGACGTTCCCCGTGATGGGGGTCGCGCTGTACGACGTCGTCGGCGAGCAGGTGGCCGACGGGACGATCATGGTGACGGTGCTCGGGCTCCCGGTGGCGGCCGGCATCGCGATCCTCCGCCATCGGCTGTACGACATCGATGTCGTCATCAACCGCGCGCTCGTATACGGCGCGCTCACGGCGACGCTCGCGGGCGCGTACCTCGGGGGGGTCCTCCTGCTGCAGCTCGCGCTGAGCCCGTTGACGGCGAGCAACGGCCTCGCGATCGCGGTCTCTACGCTCGCGGTCGCGGCGCTGTTCCAGCCCGCGCGGCGCCGCATTCAGGCGGCCGTCGACCGGCGCTTCTACCGGCGCAAGTACGACGCCGCCCGCACCCTCGAGCGTTTCGGCGCGCGCCTGCGCGACGAGGTCGACCTCGACGCGCTCGCGATCGAGCTGCGCGCTGTCGTGGCCGACACCATGCAGCCCGCGCACGTCAGCCTGTGGCTGCGGGTTCCCGAAGGATCTGGACCACCCAACGATCGTCGAGCGTCGGCGGGGGCACGTCCATCGAGCCGTGCGGCGATCTGATGCTGGAGGGCAAGGTGCGCCCGTGGGCGTGCATCGCCTCAGCGTTCGTAACGGATGTCGGACGCCCCTCGCGTAGAACGGACACGGCATGACCGCGCTGACCAGATCGTTTCTTCGCAAGCTCTCCCGCAGCCGCGGTCAGGTGGCCGATGGCGACGTGGACGGTGCCGCAGCGGCCCCGGCCGATCCGCTGCCCGACCGCGCCGCGGTCGAGATCGCGCCCAACGACCCGCTCCTGGCGTACTTCCAGGACGCCAACGAGGCGGTCGACGTCGACGGGCTCGAGCTCGACTCGCCGGCGCTGCGAGAGCTCAAGGCCGCCGGCGTCAGGCTCGCGGTTCCGCTCGTCAGCCAAGGCGAGCTGATCGGCGTTCTGAGCCTCGGCCCCCGCCTGTCCGAGCAGGACTACTCCTCCGACGACCGCAAGCTGCTCGACAGCCTGGCCGGCCAGGCCGCGCCGGCGCTGCGGGTCGGTCAGCTCGTGCGCGAGCAGCAGGCCGAGGCAGCGACACGCCAGCGTTACGAGCAGGAGCTCGAGATCGCCCGCCTGATCCAGCAGAACTTCCTCCCCAAGGAGTTGCCGGACCTCGACGGCTGGCGGATCGGCGCCTTCTACCGGCCCGCGCGGGAGGTCGGGGGCGACTTCTACGACGTCATCCCGCTGCCCGACGGACGCGTCGGCTTCGTCGTCGGTGACGTAACCGACAAGGGCGTCCCGGCCGCGCTCGTGATGTCGGCGACGCGCACGATCCTGCGGGCATCCGCGACCCGCCTCGTCGAGCCCGGGCAGGTGCTCGAGGCAGTCAACGAGCACCTCTGCCCCGACATGCCCGAGAAGATGTTCGTCACCTGCCTGTACGGGGTGCTGGACCCGGCCACGGGCCTGCTGCGCTTCGCCAACGCGGGACATGACGTCCCGTACGTGAAGACCGCCGGCGGGGTCCTCGAGCTGCGCGCACGCGGCATGCCCCTCGGCCTGCTTGCGGGGATGGCGTACGAGGAGAAGGAGATGGTGCTCGCCCCCGGCGACAGCGCGCTGCTGCACTCCGACGGGATCGTCGAGGCGCACACGCCGGCACGCGACATGTACGGATTCCCGCGCCTGAAGGAGACCGTCGGCAGGCGGCCTCAGGACGAGGATCTGATCGCCTTCGTGCTCGCCGATCTCGAGGCGTTCACCGGGCCCGATGCCGAGCAGGAGGACGACATCACGATGCTGACGCTCGAGCGGATCGCGCCGGCCGGAGCCGCGGCCGAGGGCGGCGATGACCACCAGATCGGCTTGCTCACTGAGTTCGAGCTGCCGAGCGAGGCGGGCAACGAGCGCCTCGCGATCGCTGGTGTCGAACGCGCCGTCGCCTCGCTCGCGCTCTCCACGGCGCGCCTCGAACGCCTCAAGACGGCCGTCGGCGAGGCGACGATGAACGCGATCGAGCACGGCAACGAGAACGTTGCCGAACGGCCGGTCCATGTCCGCGTGCTGCACTCCGATGGTCGCCTGCGCGTGCAGGTCGCCGACATGGGCGAGACACGCGAGCTCCCGGAACGGGAGACGCCGGACATCGAGGCCAAGCTCGCGGGCCTGCAGAAGCCGCGCGGCTGGGGCCTGTTCCTGATCGACAGCATGGTCGACGAGACCCGCGTGACGAGCGATGCGCGCGGACACACGCTCGAGCTGATCCTGCACCTGGAAGGAGAACCCGATGACGCCGAGTGAGCTGCAGGTCAGGGTGCGCGACCGCGGTGGAACGGCCGTCGTCGATCTGCACGGCGAGATCAACCGCTCCGGCGACGAGCGCCTCGCGCAGGCCTACCGCGATGCGACGCGCAACGGTGCACGGACCGTCGTCCTGAACTTCGAGCACACCGAGTACATCAACAGCACGGGCATCGCGTTGATCGTCGGGCTACTGGCCCAGGCGCGAGCACAGAAGGTGCAGATCAGCGCTTGCGGGCTCTCGGAGCACTACCGCGAGATCTTCGAGATCACGCGCCTGGCCGACTTCATCACCATCGCCGACAGCGAGGACGGCGCCGTGGGCGGCGCCGATGGGAGCAACGATGACTGAACCAGTGACCCTCACCGACGTGCGCGAGGTGGCGGCGGGCGTGTGCGTGATCGACATCTCGGGCGATGTCACGGCGGCGAGCGAGCAGGTGCTCGTCTCCGCGTACACGAACGCCACCCAACGCGGCGCGACAGCGATCGTCCTGAGCTTCACCGGCCTGGAGTACATGAATTCCGGCGGCATCGGCCTGCTCGTCATGTTGCTCGTGCGAGCGCAGCGCAAGCACCAGCAGGTGCTCGCCTTCGGCCTGTCCGAGCACTACCGCCAGATCTTCGAGCTGACGCGCCTCGACGAGGCGGTCGGCATCCACGACTCCGAGGCTGCCGCGCTCGCATTCGCCGGCGTCGCGGGGTGAGCGCGATGACTGATCAGTCACCGCCGCGCCGCGACGCCGCCAGCTGGGCGAAGTCGGTTGCCCAGCTGCGCGTCGACGACGTTCCGGAGGGAGCGACGAACATCAACGTCGCCGGCCGCCGGCTGACCTCGCCGATCCAGGGCTTCGGGAAGATGTGGCAGAAGACGTACACCGTGCGCCTGCCCGCTTCGCGCGTCTCGCCCGAGGAGCTGATCGCGACGTGGAAGCAGCGCTTCCCCGAGTTCTGGCCCGCAGGCAACCGCTTTTACGGTCCGCTGACGGGCATCGCGCCCGGCGACGTCGCGCTGCTGAGCATGACCCTGCCGGGCCGAATGAAGCTGTCGACCGGCGTGATGGTCCTCTACGCCGACGAGCGCTCGTTCACGCTCATGACACCCCAGGGACACATGTTCGCCGGCTGGATCACGTTCAGCGCCGAGCCGGCCGGCGACGAGACGCTCGTGCAGGCGCAGGTCCTGATGCGTGCGAGCGACCCGATCTACGAGGTCGGTCTGACGCTCGGAGGCCACCGCCAGGAGGACGTCTTCTGGAACCGGACGCTGACGAAGCTCGCCGCCCACTTCGAGCACGAGGGCGTCGTCGAGACAACGGTCGTGTGCGTCGACCGCCGGCGCCAGTGGTCGCGCTGGCGCAACGTCTGGCAGAGCGCGGCGATCCGCACGACCGTCTACACCGTGACGTCGCCCGCGCGCAGGCTGCGCCGGGGCCGGGGGACGGACGGATGAAGGGGCCGATGCTCGACCTGGCCGGTCGCGTAGGACGCGCGGCGGGAGCGATCGCGGCGGGCGCCGTCATGCTCGCGGGCTGTGGTGGCGACGACGACGGTCCGAGTGCGCGCACCCCCGGCGATGTCCAGGATCCGTCGGCAGAGGCCGCACAGACGGAGCGGCTTGACCGGGTCGTCCGGATCGGGGCCAACCGGACTCTCTACCTCAGGTGCTCAGGAACGGGTTCGCCCACGGTGCTCATGGAAGCCGGCGATGGCGACACCAGCGAGTCCTACGCCTTTGCCGAGGAGCCGATCGCGAAGGTGACGCGGACGTGCGTGTACGACCGCGCCAACCTCGGGCGTAGCGGCCCCGCTCCCGGTCCACGCGGGCTCACGGACCTCGTCGACGATCTCGAGCGGCTGCTGCGTGCCGCACGCGTGCCGGCTCCGTATGTGCTCGTGGGAACCTCCGGCGGCGGCTACATCACGGCGGGATACGCCGTCGCCAACCCTCGCCAGGTGGCCGGCATGGCTTTCATCGAGACGCCCGGTCCCTTCCGAGATCCACCGCCTGAGATCGTCGGGGAGACCGATCCCGACAACCCGGAGAACGTCGAACGCCGCGACTACCTGCAGGTCGAACGCGACGCGTGGGCAGCTCGTAAGCGGATCGGGAGCATTCCCGTGTCGGTCGTGACCGACAAGCCATCCGCCGCGGCGATCCGCGAGTCGCCGTTCCCGTCCGAGAGGCGGGCTCTGCGCAGCAACGTGGAGGTCCAGAAGGGGTGGCTCGTGCTCAGCCCGCGGGCTAAGCAGATCGTCGTCCGCACCGGCCATGCGGTCGAGGAGGAGGACCCGGAACTCGTCGTCTCCGTGATCCTCGGGGTCGTGAAGGCGGCCCGCTGAGCGCCCAGACAGGGCGAACTCACACCCCCGCGGCCTGCCGCGCCTCGGCGTGCGCGGCATCCTCGAGCGCGTCGTCGAGCCCGCCGAGCTCATCCAGGCCCAGCGCGCGGCGGATCAGCCAATCGGCGAACCAGGCGTTCTTGGGCAGCAGGGGGCCATGGAGGTACGTGCCGATGACGCCGTCGCGGCGGACGCCCTCGACGCCCGACTTGCCCGTGTTCCCGTGCCCCTTCAGGACGCGCCCGAGCGGCTGCGCGTCGTCGCGGAGGATGGTGCGGCCGGCGTGGTTCTCGAAGCCGGCGAGCACCCCGCGCGCGCCGTCGTCGAGCTCGACCTCGATCGCCACGTTGCCGATCAGGCGCGGGCCCGCGGAGCGGATCGTCTGCACGTCGACGAGGCCGAGGCCCGGGATCGTCTCGTCCGCGATCGCGTAGCCGTGGCCGAGCAGCTGATAGCCGCCGCAGACGCCGAGCACGAGCTTGCGCGCGTCGGCCGCGGCGTGCAGCGCGTCGCGCTTGGTCTCGACGAGGTCCAGCGCGCAGAGACGCTGGTCGCGGTCCTGGCCGCCACCGAGGTAGAAGAGGTCGTGGGCGTGTGGGTCGACGCCTTCGCCCAGCCCGGCCGCCGTCAGCTCGAACCCGAGCCCGCGCCAGGCGCAGCGGCGCTCGAGCATCAGCAGGTTGCCGCGGTCGGCGTAGATGTTCATGAGGTCGGGATAGAGCGCGCAGACGCGCAGGGTGGGGGTCATCGCGCGACTCCAAACGCGAGCGCGTTGCACGCGCTGTCGTGCGCGGAGCTGGGGATCTCATGGACGGCCGAGAGCTCGAGGCCGGCGGCGGCCGCCTCGGCAATCACGTCGGGCTGTGAGAGCACCGCGAGCGCCTGATGGTCGCGCGATCGACGCTCGCCGCCCGCCGGTCCGCGGGTGCGGCGCTCGCGCACGATCTGGATCGCCCGCTGCGAGAACTGCACGGAGATGGCTCGGCTCGTGTACGTCGACCGATCGAGCACGAGGCTGTTCTCCAGGGGCGCCAGCTCGCTCGGGCCGAACGTCCGCTCGGCGACGGTGTCGACGAACGCCACGGTGACCGTCCCGCCCGGCCTGAG
>DASZDB010000409.1:0-11672 GCA_035942495.1 Solirubrobacteraceae bacterium | reverse complement strand
TCACGCGCGGGACCGAGAGGTGCCCGAGCGACAGCTGCGGCGGCACGCGCAGCAGCCCGCCGAGGGCGCAGCCCAGCCGGCGCGGATTGTAGACAGCGCCCGCCTCGGCGAGGTTCGTCCGGCGCAGCGCGGGCGGCAGCGGCGCGCAGCGGTAGCGCACCCCCTCCTCGCCGGCCAGCCGCGCGGCGAGGTGCCCGGCCGCGCGACGGTAGCGCTGGGCCTCGAGCATCCGCGCCAGCAGCTCCTCCGCCGCCTCGCCGGGATCGAAGCCGGGCAGGTCATCGTCCTCGCGCGGCAGCATGAGCCGCGACTTGAGCTCCAGCAGCGCGGCGATCAGCACGAGGAACTCCGTCGCGACCTCGAGGTCGAGCTCGCCGCGCGACTCGAGGTGGTCGAGGTACGCGATCACGATCTCCGCCAGCTGCACCTCGAGCAGGTCGATCTCCTCGCGCAGGACGAGCGTCAGCAGCAGATCGAACGGACCCGAGAAGACGTCGAGATCGAGTTCGAGCGAGGCGACGGTCACGGGCGCACACTAGCGCCGCCGCTGGACGGCTTGGCCCCTTCCCTCTCCCCAGACGGTGCTTCGGGCTACGACGCTGCGATGAGCAAGGAGATCCCGAACAGACCGAACAGGATCACCAGGATCACAACGATGTCAAAAGCGCCGAAGCTGCCGCGTTCATTGTCTCTGTGCATGCCGGCGACGATAGCGTTTATACGCCAGCGATGCCTTCGCGCTCGCGACCCCTACCACCTACGGACGGTCGGTGCGTTTGACATCTACGGCGTTCGGCGCGACTCCGACCGACAGGCTCGTGTGCAGGCGCGGCGCCTGCCAGTCCTGCGGCAGGGTCTTCTCGATGCACAGCTGCGCCTCGCGCCCACAGAGGTCCAATCGCGCGATCTGGTTGTCGAACGTCGGCTCCTGCGCGAACGCCCAGCGCATGGCGGGCGCTGCGACACCGGCGGCCCGTGCCATGCGCCGCGCCACCGCCGCCACCGGTCGTGTGAAGGCCGATCGCAGGGCCCGCCGCTCGCGCTTGTCGAGCGGGTTGCGCACCGGCGAGCACGTCACCTGCAGGACTCGGCTCGTGATGGAGCGGCCGGGGAACCACGCCTCGGCCAGGTAGGCGTGGTGCACGTCGCCCGACAGCACCGTGATCGTCGCCGGAGCCGGCCCGCGGCGGCCGGCCGCGACGTCCTCCAGCAGCACCGACAAGCGCGCGAAGCAGCCCTGGAAGGCCGCCCAGTGCTCGAGGTCGAGGCCCTGGCGAATCCGCTCGCCCAGGCGCGCCGCGAGACTGCCCCACGCGCCGTCGCAGACCGCCTCGTTCCAGGCCTCCAGGTGGTGCATCCCCGGCGCGAGCATGACCGGCAGCGACGTGCCGATGATCAGGTGGTCGAAGTCGCCGCTGCAGCGATCCTCCACCCACGCCCATTCGGCGTCGGACAGCATCTGGCGCCGGCCCTTCGTGAGCACTCGGCCCGCGCGCGAGTCGACGACCACCAGCCGCGTGCGCCCGAAGTCGCGGCAGAAGCTCCAGCGGGCCCCGGCGATCTCGCGCACGGCCGTACGGGCGAAGTCGCGCACGAGGGCCTCGGAGTCGCCATCGGCATCCTGCACGGCGCAGAAGATCGGGTCGTCGAACAGCGCGGACGGCGAGAGGTTGCCGAGGTGCTGGTAGATCCAGTACGAGCCGTACGCGCCCACGACGCGCTCCTCCCACCACGGCTTTGCGCGCATCTGCTCGACCCACGCCTCGGAGATGTTCCAGTCGTCGTGGACGTCGTGGTCGTCGAAGATCATCGCGCTGGATACCGTCGACAGCAGCCAGCGCAGCGCCGGGTCGCTCCAGCTCTCGCGGTACAGCGACGTGTACTCCTCGAAGTCGCCGACCTCGTCGGCCGGCGGGCCGTCCTCACCACGGCGTGCCGCGATCAGCTTCTTCGTCTCGGGCGAGACCTCGTCGGCGTAGACCTGGTCGCCGAGCAGCAGCAGCGCGTCCGGCCATTCGTCGGATGGCTGATGGCGCATGCGCTCCACGAACGCCAGCAGGGCGTCGACCTCGCGGCCGGCCGGATCGTCGTCCTTGCTCAGCACGTAGGGCTTGGTGTGCGGCACCGAGACGCGGCACGAGCCGAACGCCAGGCGCAGCTGCTCGCCGCGGGTGTGGGTGCGGATGACGCACGGCGGATAGGGGTCGTCGGGTCGCGGCCAGCGCGCCTCGCCGTCGAGGTGGACCTCGTAGGGCAGCGTGCTGCCGGGCTTCAGGTCGTCGATGACGACGAGCGCGTAGTGGTGGCCCGAGACCGTGAACGTCGTGGCGCTGCGGTCGAGCACGGTGACCGTGCACGGCGCGTCCGTCTCCACCCAGACCGTCGCCTCCGTGTCCGAGACGTAGCGCAGGAGCGGGCCGAGAACGAGATCGGGCATGGACTCCTCCTACCCGGTGCGCGTTTGCTGCGGTCCGACGCCCATCGCCTCGCGCACGTCGGCGAGCGTCTGCCGCGCGATCGAGCCGGCCCTGTCGGCGCCCGCGGCCAGCACGTCCTCGAGCGCGCGCGCGTCCGAGCGGATCGCGCGATAGCGCTCCTGTAGCGGCGCCAGCTCGCCGACGACCGCGTCGCCGACCGCGCCCTTCAGGTCGCCGTAGCCGCGCGCGCTCGCCAGCTCCTCCTCGACCGACGCCGGGGTCACGCCGCGCATGACCGCGAGGATGTCGATGAGGTTGGTCACCCCGGGCTTGTCGTCGCCGCGCCGCAGGACGGGCGGGTCGTCGGAGTCGGTCACCGCGCGCTTGAACTTCTTGCGGATCGCGGCGGGCTCATCGAGCAGCAGGACCGTTCCCTGCTCGGTGCCGCCGGTCGTCGACATCTTGCGGCCGGGGTCCTGGAGGTCGCGCACGCGCGCGCCGACGGTCGGGATGCGGTGCTCGGGCACGACGAGCAGCCCCTCGCCGAAGCGCGCGTTGAAGCGCTCTGCGACGTCGCGCATGAGCTCGAGATGCTCGCGCTGGTCCTCGCCGACGGGCACCTCGTGAGCGCGGTAGGCGAGCACGTCGGCCGCCTGCAGGACCGGGTAGAGCAGCAGGCCGGCCGAGACGAGCTCGCGCTGCGCGGCGGACTTGTCGCGGAACTGGTGCATGCGCTGCAGCGAGCCGAGCGAGGTGACCGACGCCAGCAGCCAGCACAGCTCGGTGTGCTCGGCGACGTCGCCTTGACGAAAGAGGATGCAGCGGTCGGGATCCAGGCCCGCCGCGAGCAGGATCGCCGTGGTGTCG
The DNA here is from genome assembly GCA_035942495.1 of Solirubrobacteraceae bacterium. Classification (GTDB taxonomy): domain Bacteria; phylum Actinomycetota; class Thermoleophilia; order Solirubrobacterales; family Solirubrobacteraceae; genus CADCVQ01. The sequence continues at coordinate 8,388 of DASZDB010000409.1, read as the reverse complement.
TGGACGCGCTCGCGCAGCTCGTCGGGGTCGTACGCGACGGTGGTCGCGTGCAGGTCGACGATGCAGTAGATCGCCGGGTCCCCGCGGTCCTGGCCGGCGACGTACTGCTGGATCGCGCCGATGTAGTTGCCGAGGTGCTTGCGGCCGGTCGGCTGGATGCCGCTGAAGATGACATGAGCCACGCCCGTTCACGCTACAACGTGCGCCGCCGCTCGAGCGTGTCACTGCAACGGTGACAAGACAGCAAGATCGCGGGCGGGTGGCTACCCCGCGACCGCCTTGGCCAGGTTCACCCGCCCGAACCCGAACTGCGGGTCGCGGCCGGCCGGCCCCAGGTCGTCGACCGACCCCACGAGCGTCGCGCGCCAGGCGGCGGGCCCGCCGGACGGGTGGCGATCGGCGACGAGCGCCGCCACCCCCGCCACGTGCGGGGTCGCCATCGAGGTGCCCGACGTGGTCTCGTACGCGCCGTCGTTCCAGGTGGAGAGGATCTCCTCGCCGGGCGCGGCGAGCTCGACCTTCGCATTGACGGTCGAGAATGCGGAGCGGCGGTCGTTGCGGTCGGTCGCTGCGACCGAGACGACCTCCGGGTAGCCGGCGGGGTACTCGAGGGTGGAGTCGCCGCTGTTGCCGGCTGCGGCGACGATCAGCGCGCTGCGGCTCGCCTCAGCCACCGCGTCGCGCAGCGCCTCGGACTCGGCCGCCGACCCCAGCGACATCGAGATCACCTTGGCGCCGGTGCCGACGAGGTACGCGAGGCAGTTCGCGATCCCCGAGACGGGGCCCGCGCCCGTGCTGTCCATCGCCTTGCAGATTGCCAACGGCGAGTTGAACGCCACCCCCGCCACACCACGGCCGTTGTTCGCTGTGGCCGCCGCGGTTCCGGCGACGTGGGTGCCGTGACCGTTGTCGTCGGCACAGCGGCCGCCGACGATCGTCGTGTCGACGAACAGCGGCAGGGTGATGAGCCCGAGCAGGTCGATCCCGAAGGAGCGCACGCCCGCGCAGTCGACGACCTTCCCGGCGAGGTCCTCGTGCGACGCGAGCACGCCCGTGTCGATGATCCCGATCTTCGCGCCGTTCAGCGTCGCGGGGAAGTCGGCGAGACCGGCCGCATCCCAGCCCTCCGGCGCGTCGATGTCGGCATCGGGCACGCCACCGTCCTGGCCGATGTTGTGCAGGCCGTACAGCTCGTCGAACAGGGGGTCGTTCGGGATCGCGGTCGTGTGCGCGATGAAGTTCGGCTCGGCGTAGAGCACCGCAGGCGAGCCGTTCAGGCGCGCCGCGACGGCAGCCGGATCGCCCGTCACCCGCACGACATCCGCGCCGATGCCGCGCACGCTGCCGAGCCGTTCGAGCACGCCCGCGAGCCGGCCGGCAGCCGAACGCTGCGCCGACGATGCGTCATCGGCGTACTTGACGATCACCGTGTGCGCGTCGTACTCCGCCGGGGCCGCAGCCGCGGCCGGCGCCGTCGCCAGCGCCGCCAGCACCACCACGAGTCCGATCCACGTCGTGCGCCTCATGCTCACCATCCCTGTAGCCCGTGGCGGACGATATGCCCACGCGCTGCCGGCTGGCAAACGAGAACCGTCGCCTACAGCGTCTGTCGCACGCGTGGGCGCTTGGCCGCGCCGGCCTCGTCCAGCCGCCGCACGGGCGTCCCGTAGGGCGCGTTGCGCGCGATCTGCGGGTTCTCCTCGGCCTCTGCGAGGATCGACACGATGGCGTCGACGAACGCATCGAGCGTCGCGCGCGTCTCCGTCTCCGTCGGCTCGACGAGCAGCGCCTCGTCGACCACGAGCGGGAAGTACACCGTCGGCGGGTGCATGCCGTGGTCGAGCAGCCGCTTGGCGAGATCGAGCGTGCGGATGCCGAGCTCCTTCTTCATCGGCGCCCCGCTCAGCACGAACTCGTGCATGCAGCGCTCGCCGAACGCCAGCGGCAGCTTGTCGCCGACCTCGGCGCGCAGGCGCGCCAGCACGTAGTTGGCGTTCAGCACCGCCACCTCGGACACGTCCTTCAGACCCTCGGCGCCCAGCGAGCGGATGTAGGCATACGTGCGCACGAAGACGCCGTAGTTGCCCTGGAAGCCGCGCAGCTTGCCGATCGACTTCGAATCCCGCCCGCCCCGCTCCTCGTCGAGGTCGTAGACGGGCGGCCCGCCGACCAAACGGCCGTTGGCCTCTCCCTCCGACGACGCTGGCGCGCCGTTCGGTGCCCACGGCGGCCGGCGCACGACCTGCGGGCGCGGCAGGTAGGGCTCGATGCGGTCGGACACCGCGATCGGGCCGGCCCCCGGGCCGCCGCCGCCGTGCGGCTGGGTGAACGTCTTGTGCAGGTTGAAGTGCACGATGTCGAAGCCCATGTCGCCCGGCCGCGAATAGCCCATGATCGCGTTGAGGTTCGCGCCGTCGTAGTACAGCGTCGCCCCCACCTCGTGCACGACGCGCGCCATCTCCTCGACGTTCGGGTCGAAGATCCCGAGCGTGCTCGGGTTCGTGAGCATGAGGCAGGCGACGTTCTCGTCGGTCTTCGCGCGCAGGTCGTCGAGGTCGACGCCGCCGGCCGCGTCGAGCGCGACCTTCACCACCTCGTAGCCGGCCATCGTCACCGTCGCCGGGTTCGTGCCGTGGGCGCTGTCGGGCGTGAGCACCTTCGTGCGCTGCTCGCCGCGGTCGGCGTGGTAGGCGCGCGTCAGCAGCACCCCCGCGAGCTCGCCGTGCGAGCCGGCCGACGGCTGCAGCGAGACGTGCGGCAGGCCGGCGATCTCGGCGAGCGACTCCTGCAGGTTGTACATCAGCTCCAACGCACCCTGCGCCCGGCGCGGCGACTGCAGCGGGTGCAGCCGCGCGTGCCCGGACAGCGCCGCCACGCGCTCGTGCAGGCGGGGGTTGTGCTTCATCGTGCACGACCCGAGCGGATAGAAGCCCGAGTCGAGGTCGAAGTTGCGCTTGGAGAGGTTGACGTAGTGGCGCACGATCTCGGGCTCGGAGGCCTCCGGCAGCCGCGGGGGGTCCGCGCGGCGCAGCCCCTGCGGGATCAGGCCGTCGACCGGTGGCACGTCGAGCGCCGGCGCGCGGAAGGCGCGCCGCCCGGGCGAGCCCTTCTCGAAGATCGTCGTCGCGTGCTCGCGCTGCTGCGGCGTGGAACCCGCCTGTGTGGTGGCGGCGATCGTCACGACGCCACCCCCGCTCCGGCGCCGGCGCCGGCGGCGGCGCGCTCCGCGGCGACCGCCGTGCCGAGCACCTCCGCCAGCCGGTCGATGTCCTCGCGGGAGCGCTGCTCGGTGATCGCGACGAGCAGCCCGTCGGCGTGCTCCTCGTAGGAGCGCCCGAGGGCGTAGCCGGCGTTCACCCCGCCCACCGCGCAGCGGTCGAGCACGCGCTCGACCCCGGCCACGCCGTCGACATCCAGCTTCACCGCGAACTCGCGCACGACCGGCCGGTCGTGCAGCTTGCTCACGCCGTCGAGCGCGGCCAGTGTCTCGCGCGCGTAGTGGGTGCGCTGCAGCATGAGCTCGCCGATGTCGACGATCCCGTGGCGGCCGAGCCAGCTCAGGTAGACGACACCGCCGAGGGCGTTCAACGCCTGCGACGTGCAGATGTTCGACGTCGCCTTCTCACGGCGGATGTGCTGCTCGCGCGTCTGCAGCGTCAGGACGAACCCGCGTCGCCCGTCGGCGTCGGTCGTCTCGCCGGCGATGCGGCCGGGCATCGAGCGCAGGTGCTTCTCGGTGGCGGCGAAGAAGCCGAAGGAGGGGCCGCCGAAGTCCAGGCGGTTGCCGAGCGACTGGCCCTCGCCGACGCAGACGTCGACGCCCTGGTGGCCCGGGGCCTCGAGCACACCGAGCGTCAGCGGGTCCGCGGCGCAGATGACGAGCGCGCCGTGCTCGTGGGCCGCCTCGCTGAGCGCCGCGACGTCTTCGATGGAGCCGAGGAAGTTGGGCTGCTGGATGACGATCGCGCTCACGTCGTCGCTCAGGGCCTTGCGCAGCGCGGCGGGATCGGTGACCGCGTCGTCGAGGCCGACCTCGTCGACGGACGTGCCGTAACCGACCGCGAGCGTTTCGAGCGTCGCGCGGCTGTGCGGATGCACGCCGCGGCTGACGAGCACACGGGTGCGCTTGTTGGCGAGCTTCGCGAGGTAGGCGGCCGCGCCCACGGCGCTCGGCCCTTCGTAGACCGAGGCGTTGGAGACCGGCAGGCCGGTCAGCTCGGAGATCGCCGTCTGGTATTCGAACATGACCTGCAGCCCGCCCTGGCTGACCTCGGGCTGGTAGGGCGTGTACGGCGTCAGGAACTCCGAGCGCGACATGAGCATGTCGACGACCGCGGGGACGTAGTGGTCGTACATCCCGGCTCCGAGGAACGTGATCTCGTCCTCGGCGGACACGTTGCGCGCGGCGAGGCGGCGCAGCTCGGCGTAGACGGCCTGCTCGGGCTCGCCCGGCGGCAGGTCGATCGGGCGCCCCAGCCGGACGCCGGCGGGGATGGCGTCGAAGAGCTCCTCGACGGAGCCGACGCCGATCGTCGCGAGCATGTGCTCGAGGTCCTCGGGGGTGACGGAGGTGTAGCCGGCCATCGCTCGCTCCCTGCGCCTAGAGGGTCGCCATGTACGCGTCGCTGTCCATCAGGGACTCGGCTTCTCCCGGATCGCTGAGCCTCACACGCACCATCCAGCCGTCGCCGTAGGGGTCGTCGTTGATCGGGTCGGCCGCATCGGCCAGCGCGGTGTTGACCTCGACGATCTCGCCCGACAGCGGCGCGACGACGTCCGAGACGGCCTTGACGGACTCGACCTCGGCGTAGACCTCGCCGGCGGTCACCGACGATCCGACCTCCGGCGGGTCGAAGAAGACGACCTCCCCGAGCGCGTCCTGCGCGAACCACGTGATCCCGAAGGTCGCGACGCCGTCGTCGATGCGCGCCCAGTCGTGCTCGGCGTGGTAGAGCAGCTCGTCGGGATAGCTCGCGTCAGCCATCTCACTCCTTGGTGTAGAGGGGCTTGGGTGCGACGACCGCCGTGCGCGTCTTGCCGCGCACGTCGATCTCCAGCGTCTCGCCGACCGCGGCACGCTCGGCCGGCACGTACGCCATGCCGATGCCGATCCCGAGGCTCGGCGACATCGTGCCGCTCGTGACCTCGCCACCACCGAGGACCGCGTTGCCCTGACGCGCGATGCCCGGGCCGGTGAGCTTGAACGCGACGAGCTTCTGCGCCGCTCCCGCCTGCCGCGCCCGCCGCACCGCGTCGGAGCCGATGAACCCGGTGTCCTCCTTGCAGGCCCAGCCGAGCCCGGCCTCGATCGGGTTGCGGTCTGAGGAGAGCTCGTTGCCGTACAGCGGATAGCAGACCTCCAGGCGCAGCGTGTCGCGCGCGGCGAGGCCGCAGGGCGCGACGCCGCGGCGCAGCAGCTCCTCCCACACGGCGGCGCCGTCCTCGGGGGCAAGCAGCAGCTCGACGCCGTCCTCGCCCGTGTAGCCGGTCCCGCAGACGAGCGTCTCGCGGCCGAGGATGATGCGCCGCGCGGCCTGCATGCGCGCCGGCAGCGGGCTGTCGGCGATCTGCTCGACGATCTCGCGCGCGCGAGGACCCTGGACGGCGAGCATCGCGTAGTCGCGGGCGACGTCCTCGACCCGCACGTCGTAGCCGCCCGCGTGATCGCGCATCCAGGCGTAATCGTCCTCATGGTTGGCGGCGTTCGTCACCGTCAGGAAGCGATCGACCCCGAGGCGGTAGGTGAACAGGTCGTCGAGCAGCCCGCCGTCCTCGTTGCAGAGCACCGAGTACTGCGCGCCGCCGATCGCCATCCGTGCGACGTCGTTGGAGAGGACGTGCTGCAGGCAGGCTGCGGCGTCGGGTCCCGAGCACTGCACCTGGCCCATGTGCGAGACGTCGAAGACGCCGGCCCGCGTGCGCACCGCCTCGTGCTCGGCGCGGATGCCGTCGGCGTACTGGATGGGCATCTCCCAGCCGGTGAAATCGACGAGCTTCGCGCCCGCGGCGACGTGCGCGTCGAACAGCGGCGTGCGCTTGAGCGTCGGCGTGGTCACTCGCACGAGGCTAGCGGAGCGAACCGTCCGCACTCCGTCGGATTCATGCTCGCTGACACCGGCCCCGCCGCGCGGGGCGGGGGCGCCATTATGGTTGCGTCATGGACCCGTTCGGCAGGCCCGATCCGCCCCCGTCCGCCGCGGCGGGCTGGTACCCCGATCCGGCCGGGTCGGGCACCCTGCGTTATTGGGACGGAACGCGCTGGACGGACGCGATGTCCTCGGCGGTGCCCCCGGCCGGTCCGCACAACGCGCGCGACGACTCGCGCAACTGGGCGCTCGGCGCGCACCTCTCCGCGTTGCTGAGCCTCGTCATCGGCTTTCCCTTCGTGGGCCCGCTCGTCGTCTACCTCGCCAAGAAGGACGACCCGTTCGTGCGCCGCCACGCCGCCGAGGCGCTGAACTTCAACCTTTCGGTGATGCTCTACGCAGTCGTGCTGGGTATCGCGACGTTCGTGCTCATCTTCGTCGTCGTCGGCCTGGCGCTGATCCCGGTGCTCATCCTCGGGTTCTTGGCCTGGATCGTGTTCGTCTGCATCGCGGCCGCGAAGGCCGGCCAAGGGCAGGAGTACCGCTACCCGCTGACGATCCGTTTCGTGAGCTCGTAACCCGGCGCACGCGCCCGGCGCTCAGCGCAGGAAGGGCGGGATCTCGATCTCGTCGTCGGGGATCTCCAGCGACGAGCGCTGGCGGTCGCCGAGACGCGGGCCCCGATCGCGTGAGATCGCGCTCTCGCGCGTCTCCTCGCGGGCGGTGCGCGGGCGCGCGCGGCCGTGGTCGAAGCCGGTGGCGATGACGGTCACGCGGACCTCGTCGCCCTGGTTCTCGTCGATGACCGCGCCGAAGATGATGTTCGCGTTGGGCGCGGCCGCCTCGCGGACGATCTCGGCGGCCTCGTTGACCTCGAACAGGCCGAGGTCGCGGCCGCCGGTCATGTTCAGCAGGATGCCCGTCGCGCCCTCGACGTCCTCCTCGATGAGCGGGCTGGAGATCGCGATCCGGGCGGCGTCGGCAGCGCGGTTCTCGCCGTTGGACGTGCCGATGCCCATGAGCGCCGAGCCCGCGTCCTGCATGATCGTCCGCACGTCGGCGAAGTCGAGGTTGATCAGGCCCGGGATCGTGATGAGGTCGGTGATGCCCTGGACGCCCTGGCGCAGGACGTTGTCGGCCTCGCGGAATGCGTCGAGCATCGTCGTGCGGCGCTCGACGACAGCGAGCAGCTTCTCGTTGGGGATCACGATGAGCGTGTCGACGACCTCGCGCAGACGCTCGATGCCCTCCTCGGCCTGGCGGGTGCGCTGGCTGCCCTCGAACTCGAACGGCTTCGTGACCACGCCGACGGTCAGCGCACCGATCTCGTTCTTGGCGATCTCGGCGATGACGGGTGCCGCGCCCGTGCCGGTGCCGCCACCCTCGCCGGCGGTGACGAACACCATGTCGGCGCCCTTCAAGGCCTCCTTGAGCTCGTCACGGCTCTCGTTGGCTGCGCCGAAGCCCACCTCGGGGTCCGCGCCCGCCCCCAGCCCGCGCGTGAGCTGATCCCCGATCTGCAGCTTGATGTCGGCGTCGCACATGGCGAGCGCCTGGGCGTCCGTGTTCACCGCAATGAACTCCACGCCCTTCAGCCCTGCATCGACCATCCGGTTGACGGCGTTGGTGCCGCCTCCGCCGACGCCGACGACCTTGATGACCGCCAGGTAGCTGCCCGTGTCCATCGCTTCGATCCTCGCCTCGGGTCCTTGTGTCGGAGTGCCGCGCCCTGTCGTCCGGTGGTCCGTCCGAAGGTCAAGCGATCATTGAGGGTTTTTGCACCGCCAAGAACCGCCTGCAAAGCCGCACTGTAGGGGGAGTTTGGCATCGATGTCAACACACCGCGCAACGAATTGTGCAAGCTCACTCTCAACCCGAACCTGAGTGTTGACACAACCCTCGACTTAAGGTTGAGGGGCTGGCGCCGCGCCGCCACCCTCACCGGCGGGCGCCGGAGCGGGTCGCTGTGTGGGCTGGGTGGGCGCCACGGGCGCGGGGGGCGGCCCCGGCCCGGAGGGCGCGGTACCGGCGGGTGCCGAGGGAGACTCCTCGGGCGAGGCCGGCGCCACGGGAGCTGGCGCTGCGCCGGCGGGGGCCTGCGCCGGCGCCACGGGCGTCACCGTCTCGACCGGAAGGCCGCCCGCGGCCGGACGCTCCGGGATGCGCACGTCGATGGAGGCGGCGCCGGACGCATCTGGATCGGCGAGCACCCGAACTGCGGCGGCCCATTTGGCGCGGACCCGCGCGGCGTCCCCGAAGATCAGCTTCGGGCCTTCCTCGAGCGGCACCACCAGCCCTGTGC
>DASZDB010000408.1:0-4742 GCA_035942495.1 Solirubrobacteraceae bacterium | reverse complement strand
TGAAACGGCGCGGGCTCGACCACGTCGGTCCGGGGATCGCGGCGCAGCTCGTCGAGCATGGCCGCGACGTCGGCGTTCTCGGCGGGACGCGTCCCGACGACCAGCGCGACCGGCAGGGACTCGACCCGCAGCGCCAGGTAGGCGACGAAGCGCAGCGACGCCTCGTCGGCCCAGTGAGCGTCGTCGATCGCGAGCAGCAGCGGACGGGCGCCGGCGAGCTGCGCCGTCAGCGCGTACAGCCCGCGCAGCACGGCCTCCGGCGCGGGCTGCACGGCATCGGGAAGGTCGAGGATCACGCTTGCCGCGACGTTCGCGAGTCTGGTGTGCGACATCGCATCCCTGCCGGCGCGCAGCTCCGGCTCCAGGCATTGGCGGACGACGCCCATCGCGTAGTCGCTCTCCAGCTGCGACCCGCGTCCGCGCAGAACGGCCATCGCGGCGGCCTCGGCGCGTGCGCGCGCCTCCGCTAACAAGCTCGTCTTGCCGACTCCGGCATCGGCTTCGATGAGCACCGTCGCGCCTCGCCCGGCGATTGCCGCGTCGAGCGCCGCGTCGATGCGGGCGAGTTCCTCCTCGCGCTCGATGAGAGGCTGCCTGCTCGTAGTCGGACACTAACCGACCCTTCGGCGGCTCGCTCGCAGCCGGCTTCGAGCCTTCGCCGACCATGGCGATGGCATCAGGCACCGATTCCGGCGGCGGCCTCGCGTAGCTCGACGCGCTGGTGATTCAGCCGACCCGCAGGATCGCGGTCCTTGACGAGCGCAGACCGGGCGGGAGAGGATCGCGCGCATCCCAACGCAAAGGAGAGACGAATGGGTGGATTCGCGTTCTCGATCCCGGTCGAGCCGGGGAAGGACGAACTTGACCGCAGCACTCTGGACGAGATGCTTGGCGCGCGGCGCGACGAGTACGAAGCGGCGCTGCGGGACGCTGGTATGACCCGCCACGCCGTCTGGCACCAGGAAACGCCCGGCGGCACCGTCGCGGTCGTGTACGTCGAGGCCGACGACCCCGAGAGCGCGCTCGCGCAGTTCGGATCGTCAGATCAACCACTCAACGCATGGTTTCGAGACCAGATGAAGGAAGTTCACGGAGTCGACATCTCGCAAGGTGCGCCGCGCGCGACGAAGGTTCACGACATGCAGCTTTGAGACGCCGTTGCCGCGCAGGCGCGTCGATCGAGGACGTCCGCACCGGTGGGCCGGATCCGTACGCTCGACGCGCAACGCCGATGACCACGTCCCGACCCAGCTACGCCCCGAGCTCCGCTCGACGCTGCCTGCCGACGACGGAGCGCCTGCGCCTGCGCGTACGTCACCGCGCAAGACGCGGCTGGTCGGTACAAGCGCTACTTGACGAGCGCCGACAGATGCTCGCCGCGCTCGAGGCGCTCGAGCGGGCACGCGCGACGGTTGCGACGACGCTGCAGCGGCGAGCGTTGAAGAAGCCCGCGGCGCGCGAGGCCATCGCGCAGGCAAACCGCAAGGCCGACGCGACGATCGAACGGCATGCCGAACGCGTGCGCCATCGACTGCTGCTCGACGACAGCGCCCTCAGCACCCACGGCGTCAGACCATGGGAACAGGACATGGGCTCGGCGCCGTGATGCCCGGACCTCGCGCGGGGCTCTCGATCGTCATCTGCCAGCGTGCGGTGGGGCGGCGGGTAGTTGCACCGTGACGCAGAGCCCCCCGGCGGCGCGGGGGGTGAGGGTGAGGGTTCCGTCATGTGCTTGGGTGATGCTCTTGACGATCGCCAGGCCGAGGCCGACACCTGCGTGGTCGGTGCGGACGCGCCTGGTGCCACGAAGAAACGGCTCGGAAAGCGTCGAAACCAAGTGTGGGGTGAGTTTCTCGCCGGTGTTCTCGACCGTGAGCGCCACGGTCTTGGGGTGAACGCTGCTCGTGACCCACACGGTGCCCTGCTCGGGCAGGTTGTGGACGATTGCGTTGTGCACGAGGTTCGTAGCCATCTGCAGCAGGAGGGCGCGGGAGCCGATGGTGGGGGTCGTGTCGCCGGAGGTCTCGGTGGTGACGCCGCGCTGCTCTGCGAAGGGGAGGAGCGTCTCCGCGGCTTCTTCGGCTATGAGCGACAGGTCGACGGGTTCTCGGACGAAGGACCGTTGGTCGGCACGGCTGAGCAGGAGCAGTGCCTCGGTGAGGTCGATCGCACGGGTGTTGACGACGTGGAGGCGTTCGACGAGCTCGCCGTTGTCGCGGTTCGGAGTCTTGCGGGCCACGTCGAGGAGCGTCTGCGTGATCGCCAGCGGGGTGCGCAGCTCGTGGGAGGCATTGGCGGCGAATCTCTGCTGTTCGGCGACGTGCGCTTCGAGCCGCGCGAGCATGGCGTCGAAGGCGTCGGCGAGTTCGCGGAACTCATCTCTGCGGCCCGGTAGCCGGATTCGGTGGGCGAGCGATCCGGTCGTGGCCACGCGTGCGGCGTCCGTGATGCGAGTCAGAGGGGCGAGCATCTGGCCCGCGAGAAGCCACCCTCCCACGAGACCGAACACGAGCAGGAACGCCAACACGATGGCCGCCTTCGGAGCGAACGCGCGCAGAAGGTCGGAGCGGGTGGGAATGAAGGGGCCCGGTCCCGTCACGACCGCACGGTCGGGTACGTAGCGCAGCAGAAACACCCATACGACGGCGAGCAGCAACGCACCTGCGAGCATGAGGAACCCGGCGTAGCTCAGGGTGAGCTTGAGGCGAACGCTCAAACCAGGGGCCCTATCCACGGCCCCCTCCCTCGCGCCCTGTGTGTGGCTGAGCGTCGATGCGGTAGCCGGCGCCGGCGACGGTGGCGATGATCCAGGGTTCGCCGAGCCGTTTGCGCAGGGCCGAGACGGTGATGCGCACCGCGTTGGTGAACGGGTCGGCGTTCTGATCCCACGCCCGTTTGAGTAGTTCCTCGGCGCTGACGACGCCGCCTTCGGCGGCGACGAGGACTTCCAGCACGGCGAACTGCTTCCTGGTCAGCGCGACGTAGCGGCCGTCGCGGTAGACCTCTCGGCGAAAGGGATCCAGTCGCAGCCCGGCGATCTCTCGCACGGGTGGCCTGCTGTGGGCGCGCCTGCGGTCGAGCGCTCTGAGACGGAGCACGAGCTCTTGGAGTGCGAAGGGCTTGGTGAGGTAGTCGTCGGCGCCGAGCTCGAACCCGGTGGTCTTGTCGTCGAGCCGGTCGGCGGCGGTGAGCATGAGGATCGGCATGCCGCTGCCGGAGGCGACGATGCGTCTGGCGACCTCGTCACCGGTAGGTCCGGGAATGTCTCGGTCGAGGACGGCGATGTCGTAGGCGTTGACGTTCAGCAGCTCCAGAGCGGTGTCGCCGTCGCCGGCGATGTCTGCGGCGATCGCTTCCAGGCGTAGGCCATCGCGGATGGCTTCCGCCATGTACGGCTCGTCCTCGACGATCAGCACGCGCACGCTCGGATGCTACGAGCCGGCGCATATCGTCGGCGTATCGAAAACCGCATACGCGCTGGCAACGCCACGCTGCCTTCACTGGGCGCGTGGCCTACAGCGGACCAGCGCGAACGACGACCGGTTGGATTCGGATTCGCCGGACCCCTCTCGCCAGCCTGCTCGTCGTCATCGCGGCGATCGCCGCAACCCTCAGCTACCAGCTACCGGCGTCCTCGTCGTCGACAGGCGCATCACCCATCGACATCTTTCGCGATGGGCACCGTGGTCCGCTCGGCGAGGCTGATGGTGCCGTCCCCGACGGCACGACGGTCTTCGATGACGCGACTCCGGGTGTAGCCAACCTCGACTCGCATCTCCTCGCTGCCTTGCGCAGAGCTGCCACCGATGGCTCGGACGACGGAGTCGAGCTCCTCGTCGAGGGTGGCTGGCGTTCCCCGGGGTACCAGAATCGGCTTCTTCGTGAGGCGGTCTCCGAGTACGGATCCGAAGCGGAAGCCGCCCGGTGGGTCGCCACTGCGCAGACGTCTGCTCACGTCTCGGGGGACGCGGTCGACATCGGGCCCTCCGCCGCCACGGCATGGCTGTCCCAACACGGCGCCGAATACGGGCTGTGCCAGATCTACAGCAACGAACCCTGGCACTACGAACTGCGCCCCGAAGCCATCGACCACGGTTGCCCTGCCATGTATGCCGACCCCACGCACGACCCAAGGATGCAGGGGTGAGGTCAATCCGAGGGATGACCCTCATGCGCCGGCATCGTCAGCACGGCAGTCTCAGTCCGACGTATCGGGGGTGCGCCCGTAGCGCTCGTAGATCACGCGCGAGGCGAACGTCCTCGTCTCGACGAGGTCCAGGCGAACGGCTTCGCTGACCGGCGGCAGGAAGGGCGTGCCGCCACCGACGACGGTCGGATAGCGGAACATGCGCAGCTCGTCGACGAGGCCAGCTCGATCGCTGCCGCGGCCAGCTCGGCGCCGCCGATCGAGACGTCCTTGTCGGTCGCGTCGATCGCTGCAGCGGCCTCCTCGGCCACCGACGCCTCGGCGAGCCGGGCGTTGCCCTGAACGCTGTCGAGCGTGCGGCTGAAGACGACCTTCGGGATCGCGCACCAGACGTCGGCGAACGCGGCCCGGAGCTCGTCGTCGCGCATCGATGGATCCGTCTCCCACGGCAGCATCGTCTCGTACAGCCGGCGGCCGCATAGATAGCCGCCGAGCTCGCGTATCTCCGCGAGGTGGAAGCGAAACAGCTCCTCGTCAGGTGTCGTCCACGCGAACTCGCCCTCGCGGTCGGCAATGAAGCCGTCCACCGAGACGC
>DASZDB010000407.1:0-13681 GCA_035942495.1 Solirubrobacteraceae bacterium | reverse complement strand
GCATCGGCACCGACCGGCTCGGCCACGCGCTCGTCAACGCGGCGCCGCCGTGGGTCCTGCTCGGCCTCGGCCTCATGTGCTTCTCGATGGTGCTGCGGGCGTTCGCCTGGCACGCGATTCTCCAAGCCGCGCTGCCCCGCGCCCGCGTGCGGGCGGTGGACGCGCTGCAGGGGACGTTCATCGGCGTGCTGATGTCCGCGACGCTGCCCGCCCGGCTCGGCGAGCCATCGCGCGCGTTCGTGGTGGCGCGGCGGATCGGCAGCGCGCGCCTGCACCTGCCGGTCGTCCTTGGCACGATCGTGTCGCAGACGCTGCTGAACATCGTGGCGCTCGTCGTCCTGGGGTTCGTGATGTTCTCGACCGTCGACCTCTTCACGCACCACAAGGCGCTGCTCGTGGTGGCGATCGCGCCGCTCGCGATCGTCGCGTCGCTGCTGCTGCTGCCCGCGCTGCTGCGCTCCGGCAAACCGTCGCGCTACGCCCGCGCGGCGGCGCTCGTCACACAGGCGCGCGCGGCGCTCGTGCAGCTGCGCGGCGGGCTGACGGTCTTCCGTCGCCCGCGGCTGGGCGCCGTGGCGACGGTCGCGCAGCTGTCGGCCTGGGTCGTGCAGTGGCTGTCGTGCTACGTGCTGCTCGTCGCGCTCGGCCTCGACGAGACCGCCGGGCTCGGCGCCGCCGCGGCAGTGCTCTTCGCGGTCAACGTCACGGCCGTGCTGCCCGCGACGCCGTCGAACGTCGGCATCTTCCAGGCCGCCTGCGTCGCCGTGCTGGCGGCCTACGGCGTCGGCTACGCCGACGCGCTGGCGTACGGGATCATCCTGCAGGCGGTCGAGATCGCCACCGCGGTCGCGATGGGCGCGCCGGCGCTCGTCAAGGAGGGCCTCTCCTGGCGCGAGGTGCGCCTGCGCGCGATGCACTCCTCGCCGGTCGAGCTCGCGCCGGTGGCGTCGTTCGGACGCGGCGAGGCCAGCGAGCCGGCCTGACGCGCCTGGGGCCCACGGCCGGACGTTCTGCCGGGTGTGCTAGCAGGGATCCTCGGGCAGCTGCCGCGGGCTTCCCGCGAAGGCGAACCACGCGCGGTAGGAGCGGTAGGTGTCAAACAGCGACGGGCTCACGAGCCCGACCGGATAGTCGCGCGATTCGCGGAACGTGAACTGAAAGGCCGCGTCGACGCGGTCGTTCGCCGACCAGGACCGCAGCGCGGTCGACATCGCCCGACAGCGGTGATCGAACGTGCCGGTCTCCGCGATCCACAGCTTCTTGAGGTGCCCGCAGGCCTTCGCGTCGAGCGCGGCGGTGACGTCCTCGAGCAGGGCGCGCCGCGGGGCGAGGGCCGGATCGGCGGCGCGCGGCGGCCCGCCGCCGCGCGCCCGCACGCCGATGTAGGCGTGCTGGGCGAACGGGACGTCGAGGCAGGCGACGTCGTGCGGCAACCCGCGGATGAACTCGCCGACGCCGGCGCCGTAGATCCGCGGCCGCTGCAGGCCCGCGAGGCTGCCGAGCACGAGCTTCTGCTCGGGGCGCAGCTCCTGGCGAGCAGCGCGGACCAGCCGCGCGTAGGCACGCGGCGAGACGACCTTCGAGGTCACAGAGCAGGTGGCCCGCTGGGGTTGGAGGAAGGCGGGGTGGTTGGGCTCGTTCCACGGCGAGATGAAGCTGACCTTGACGCCGACCTTGTCGGCGAGCGCGTTGAACGCGCGCAGCAGCGTGCGATAGGCGGCGATACGCGGCATCTGCGCGCGGGCGTGGCGGTTGCGCCGCTTCTGGCAGCCGCCGGGCGCGTCGGCCATCGCCCACAGCGGCGTGAAGTAGGGCACCGCGAGGACCTTCCAGCCGCCGTCCGCCGCCTGGCGCAGCCTGATCGCGTTCAGCAGGCTCCGCATCCCGCGCTCGCTGCGGCAACCGGGATTGATCTTCGGACAACCGCCGAACGGAGCGTCCCAGTTGGGCTTGCGTCCGGCGATCGGTTGGAGCCGCTCCCACGGGATCAGCACCCGGACGTAGGTCGGCTTGAGCGCGATGACCTTGGCCGCCGTGCGCCGCAGCGCCCCCTCGGGGACGAGCAGGCGCGGGTCGTGCTCGGTCAGGCCGATCGACAGGGGCGGGTCGCCGTCCTGGGCGGCCGCCGGCGCCGCGGCGAGGACGCCGAGCGTCGCAAGCGTCGCGAGACCGGTCGTGACGAGAGCTCGCGGATGACGCACTGCGCGGCGATCATAGTTCTGGCGCAGGTCGATCGGGCGGGATGATCGGGCGGTGCCACGTCGAACCCCCTTCCCGTGACCGGCGCCTGGGTGTACCTGCTGCAGTGCCGCGACGGCTCGCTGTACTGCGGCTGGACCTCGGACCTGGATCGCCGGTTGGCGGCGCATCGCAGCGGTCGCGCCAGCCGTTATACGGCGAGCCGGCTGCCGGTGGCGCTCGCGCTGGCCCAGCCGATGGCCGACCGCAGCGCCGCGCGCCGTGAGGAGGCGCGCATCAAGCGCCTGTCGCGCAGCGAGAAGCTCGCGCTCGTCGCAGCCGGCCCGACGGCCGTGTAAGGTCGCGCGCTTCGTGAGGGCGCTCCTGTCGTCGCCCCGCCGTCGATCCAGGGAAAGTGCAACCGGTCCGGATGAAGCAATGGATGTCGACCGGCGCTTCGCGCGCGTGGTTCGGGGTCGCGATCACGGGGCTGCTCATCGTGGCGCTCGTGTTCGCCCTCGCGCTGCTGCCGCGCCTCGGCGCCGGACAGCGGGTGATCGACGCGGCCGCGCCGGCGTTCACCGACGCTCGCGTCGAGGGCACGCGCGCGGGCGTCCTCGCGATCTCGCGGTACGTCGACGTCGTCGACCCGCTGCTGACGCGGCGCGGCGGCGCGGGCGAGGAGCCCGACCAGCTCATCGGCTACCTACGCCGCAAGCTCGGCCTGTCGGAACAGCAGGTGCGCAAGATCCTGCGTCGCGAAGCGCCGCACACGGAGGCGCTCACGCGCGCGCTGCCCCTGGCCGGCGTCGCCGCCGAGCTCCCGCGCCTGACCCGCTACCTGGCGACCGTCCTGGGGATGCCCGAGGAGGAGCTCGCGGCGATCCTGGAGCGCGACTTCCCGCGCATCTCGCAGTCGCTGACCGCCCTGTCGAACACCGTGGACGCCTGGTACGACGTGCCCGGCATCGACGGGCTGACCCGGCTGAGCGGCGAGAAGCCCGTCCGTACCGTGCCGGGCCTGCGCAAGTACCTGCGCGACGACCTCGTGCCGCTGACGGTCGAGCGCAAGGAGGACGTTCAGAGCCTCGCCGCCTCTGGCGGCATCGGCTACATCCCGTTTCTGCTGCTGGCGCTCGGCGCCGGGCTGCTCGCGTTCGGCGTGCTCGGCGTCCGGCGCAGCACGCGCGAGGCCCCGCCGGGCAAGCTGTCGTGGGGCATCGTCGTCCTCGCGGGTGTCTTTCTCATCGCGGTCGTCGCCGCGGCGCAGTACTTCCCGCGGCTGAGCGGCGCGCAGGCGACGGTCGACGACTTCGAGCCGGTCTTCACCGAGGAGCGCGTACGCGGCGCCGCGAACGGCGCCGACACGATCCACGAGGCGATCGCGCTCGGCGACCCGCTGATGACGCCACTGGGCGGCGCCGCGCGGGAGGCGCCGCGGCTGTATCGCTTCGTCGCGCAGCGCACCGGACAGCGGACTGCTGATGTGCGGGGCGCGGTGCGCCGTCGTGCGCCGCAGACGACCGCGCTGCTCAGCGCGATTCCCCTGACGCAGGTCGCCAGGGAGGTCCCGCGACTGCTCGCCTACCTGCGGCGGGCGCTGCGGATGTCGCGCAAGGAGGTCGTCGCTGCGCTGCGCAGGCGCACGCCACGCCTGACCCGGGCCCTGGTGACGACGCCGGCCGTCGCCGGCGCGTGGAACGCGATCCCGGGCACCGAACGGATGACGCGCTTCGACGGCTTGACGCCCGTGCGGACTATGCCCGAGTTCGACGCGTACCTGCGCGAGGACCTCGTCGCGGTCCTCGTCTCCGAGCGCGAGGACTTCAACACCCTCGCCGGCGGGCAGCCGTCGCTCGACACGCTCGCGCCGGTGCTGCTCATCGCCGGCGCGTTCCTGCTGTTCTACGGCGGGATGATGATGCAGTTCGTATCCCGCCGCTGGTGACGCACGCGCGGGGCGGCGGGCTGATCTGCGCTGCTACGCGACCGGTGCGGCGAGCGCCTCGACGAGTGAGCCGGCGTCGAAGCTGGCCTCGTGCAGCACGCCGTTGACGAAGAACGCCGGCGTGCCGGTGATCCCCGCGGCGCGCGCGCTCTGCTCATCGCGCGCGACTCGCTCGGCGTAGACGCCGTCGAGCACCTCGCGACGCACCTGCGCGCCGTCGAGCCCGACGGCCGCCGCGTAGCGCGCGAGGTCGTCGATCGACAGCCGCCCGCGCGCGGCGTACAGCGCGTCGTACATCGGCCAGAACTCGCCCTGCGCCGCCGCCGCCTCGGCGGCCTGCGCGGCCTTGTCGGCGTCGGGATGAGCCGGCAGCGGGAAGTGGCGAAAGGCGAAGCGCAGCCGCCCGTCGAGGCGCTCGCGCACGCGGCGCAGGATCGAGATCGAAGCGACGCAGTACGGGCACTGGAAGTCGCCGTACATGACGAGCTCGAAGGGAGCGTCGGCCGGGCCGGTGACGTGGTCCTGCGGACCGAGCGGCGGGTCAAGCGTGGCAGGCATGTCGATTGACGGTAGCGGGCGCCCGCGCTCGTAGACTCCCGCTCCCGTGGGCGAGATCGAGTTCCTCATCGCGGTGCTGTTCGCCGCGGCGGTGCTCGTGCGGCTCGCCGAGCTCGTCGCGATCCCCTATCCGATCGTGCTGGTCATCGGTGGCGTCGCGATCGGCTTCGTTCCCGGGCTGCCCGACATCGAGCTCGCGCCGGAGGCGATCTTCCTCGTCTTCCTGCCGCCGCTGCTGCACTCCGCCGGTTTCGCCGCGTCGCCCCAAGAGCTGCGCGCCGCGTCGCTGCAGCTCATCTCGCTGACGTTCGGGCTCGTGCTCGTGACGATGTGCGCCGTCGCCGTCGTCGCCCACGAGGCGGTCGGCCTGAGCTGGCCGGCAGCGTTCATCCTCGGCGCGATCCTCGGTCCGACCGATCCGGTGTCGGCGGCCGCGACGTTCAGCCGGCTCGGGGTCCCCGAGCGCGTGTCGCTCGCCGTCGAGGCCGAGGCGATGCTCAACGACGCCGCCGCCCTCGTCGCCTACCGGGTCGCCGTCGGCGCGGCGGTGGCCGGATCGTTCTCGCTCGACGAGGCGGCGTGGGAGTTCGTGCTGGCGGCGGCGGGCGGGGTGGCGGTCGGCCTCGCCGTGGGCTGGGCCGGCCAGCGCCTGCACCGGCGCCTGAACGACGCGCCGCTGGCGATCTTCCTGTCGGTGCTGTTCGCCTACGGCTCCTACGTCGGCGCGGAGGAGCTCGGCGTCTCCGGCGTGCTGGCCACCGTCGTCGCCGGCATCTGGTTCGGCTGGCACTCGCACGACATGTTCGATGCCGATACCCGCCTGAGCGCGATCGCGTTCTGGAACGTGCTCGTGTTCGGTCTGAACACGACGCTGTTCGTCCTGCTCGGGCTGCAGTTCGAGGGCATCCTCGACAGCGTCCGTGAGACCGGTGAGACGGGCGCGCTGCTCGTCGACGTGGCGATCATCAGCGTGGTCGTGATCGGCGTGCGGCTGGCGTGGATCGCCGCCGCACCGCTGCTTGCGCGCGTCGTGCCGGCCGTGGCCGGCGCGGACCCCGGCGAGAACTGGCGCGAGCGGATCGTCGTCGGCTGGTCGGGGATGCGCGGCGCGATCTCGCTGGCCGCCGCGCTTGCGCTCACCGAGGAGATCGCCGAGCGCGAGCTGCTCATCTTCATCACGGTCGGCGTGATCGCCGTGACGCTTGTCGGGCAGGGCCTCACGCTCGCGCCGCTGCTGCGATTGCTGGGCATCGAGCGCGACCGTCACTGGAGCCCGGACGAGGCGATCGCCCGGCTCGAGGCGGCACAGGCGGCGCTCGACCGGCTCGACGAGCTCGAGCGCGAGCAGCGCATCAGCGACGAGCGCCTGCGCCGCATGCGCGAGCTCTATCGCGGGCGCTTCCGACGCTGCATGGCCGTGATCGGCGGGGCCGACGAGCCCCGCGATGCGCACGCCGCGCACGAGACGATCGAGCGCTACAGCGAGCTGCGCCGGGAGCTGATCGGCGTCGAGCGCGACGCGATCCTCGGCCTGCGCAACGAGGGACGCCTGCGCCAGGAGACGATGCGCGCGATCGAGCGCGACCTCGATCTCGAGGAGGCGCGGCTGCCGGCGTAGGCGGCGGTTTGCGATCGCCAGACGAGCCACCCGCAACCAGGCCGACAACGACACGTTCTCGCACGCGCTCGTTAACCAGCTGTGGCGACCTGACCGGGTCCTCGGGGGTCAGGCCGCCACGTGCTGTAGTCGCGACAGGCTGCGGTCCGCGTTCAGGCGGGCCGCAGCAGAAGGTCTAGATCCTGCGGTCGCGGTACGCGACGGGCTCCTCGACGACGCGCTCGCGCGTGCCCAGGCCCGCGCCGCGCGACTGGATCATCTCGACGACGAGCCAGATGGCACCGGCGATGAAGAGGATCATGCCGATCGTCTGGATCGAGATGCCGGCGACTGTAGCGGTGACGGCGAGCCAGAGGATCAGGCCAAGAGCCATGAGGAAGATCGGGGGTCCTGCGTCGGCAACCATTTTTCGATGTGACCTCCTGTATTGAGGAACGTGCCTTGGGTTTGCCCGCTCGCAATGGACCGGAAGCCGGACCTCACACGAATCTCATACAGATGTCCGGGATTCAGTGCTAGTGCGGTTGTCGCCGTGAGCACCGGCCGCGATGATCGGCTCGTGCGCGTGCGAAGGAGTGCTGCCTGGGTGCTGCTGGGACTGACCCTGGCGGCCGGCGCGGTGGCGATCTGGCTCGACGTGATCACCGACGCGCAGGTCGAGGCGGCGTGGGGCGCCTACCTCTTCCCGGTGGCCGTCCTGATGTCCAGCGGCGTGGGTGTCGTACTCGCGACACGCCGGGCCGCGAACCCGATCGGCTGGCTGCTGCTCGTCAACGGGCTCTTCCTCGCGTTGAGCGGCATCCCGGAGAACTACGCCGCCTACGCGGTGCTCGAGCATCCCGGCACGTCCGGCGGCGCGCTGGCCGCGGTCGTCAACGACGCGATCTGGCCGCTGCTGTTCGCGCCGTTGGCCG
This sequence comes from Solirubrobacteraceae bacterium, assembly GCA_035942495.1. Lineage (GTDB taxonomy): Bacteria > Actinomycetota > Thermoleophilia > Solirubrobacterales > Solirubrobacteraceae > CADCVQ01. The sequence goes on along the minus strand of DASZDB010000407.1, from coordinate 6,465 downwards.
CGATCGCGTTCGTCTTCCCCGACGGGCGACTGCCCTCGCCGCGCTGGCGGCCGGTCGCGATCGGCTCCGTCGCCTGTCTCGTCGTCATGCTCGCGTGCACGCACTTCGGGCCGCGCGAGATCCCGGCGCCCTACGACGGCGTCGACAACCCGTTGCCACAGATCCCCGACCCCGTCTACCTGCCGTTGTTCCTGGTTGCCTCGATCGGCATGGTGGCCGCGCTGGTCGCATGCGCGATCGCCGTGCGCACGCGCCTGCGACCAGCCGCGGGGCTGGAACGCCAACAGCTCAAGCTCCTCGCCTACGCGAGCGCGCTGATCCCGCTCGCGGTGGCCGTCGGCTGGACCGAGAGCCTGATCGTCGGCCACTCCGGCGCGGCCGCCACCACGTCGTTCGCCGTCGCGCTCATCGCGATCCCGCTGGCGATCGGCGTCGCGGTGATGCGCTACCGGTTGTACGAGGTCGACCGGCTCGTCAACCGCACGCTCGTCTACCTGACGCTGACCGCGCTGCTGGCGGCGACGTACGGTGCCGTGTCGCTCGCGCTCGGCGTCGCGCTTGGGTCCGGCTCGACGCTCGCGACGGCGGCGGCGACGCTGACCGTCGCCGTCGTGTTCGGCCGGCTGCGCGGACACGTGCAGCGCATCGTCGATCGGCGCTTCAACCGTGCCCGCTACGAGGGGCTGCGGCGAGTCGAACGCCATCTCGCCGACCTGCGCGCCGGTCGGGCGCTGCCGGAGCAGACCGAGGGCGCGCTCGCCGACGCGCTCGGCGATCCGGCGCTGAAGCTCGTCTTCTCCGTGCCCGACGAGGAGGGCTACGTCGACGCCGGCGGGCGTCCCGCCGAGGCCGCGCCCGACGCCGAGCGTGACGTGACGCTCGTCCGGCGCGGTGAGCTCGCGCTCGGCGCGGTCGTGCACGACCGCGTGCTCAACGAGCACCCCGACGTGCTCGAGAGCGTCGTCAACGCCGCGGGCCTGGCGATCGAGATCGCACGCCTGGGCACAGAGGTCCGTCGCCGGCTGGCCGAGGTGGAGGAGTCGCGGGAGCGGATCGTCACCGCCGGCTACGAGGAGCGCCGGCGCCTGGAGCGCGACCTGCACGATGGCGCTCAGCAGCGCCTCGTCTCGATCGGCCTCTCGATCCGCCACATCCAGGGCCGGATCGGCGACGGTGCCGACGAGCTCGCCGCCCAGCTCGACGAGACGGTCGCGGAGGTCACGCGCGCGATCGAGGAGCTGCGCGAGCTGGCCCGCGGGGTGCGGCCGGCCTGCCTCGACGACGGCCTGGGGCCCGCGCTGCGCGAGCTCGCCGCGCGCGTCCCGCTACGCACCGAGGTGGCCGCGACCACCGAGCGCTTCGCCGAGCCGATCGAAGCCGCCGCGTACTTCGTGGCCAGCGAGGCGCTGACGAACTCGGTCAAGCACGCGCGCGCCTCGCTCGCGACGGTCAGCGCACAACGCGACAACGGCAGCCTCGTGTTGCGCATCACCGACGACGGCATCGGCGGCGCGACCGCGAGCGATCGCTCCGGCCTGGCCGGCATGACCGACCGCGTCGCCGCGCTCGGCGGCAGCGTGAGCGTCTCGAGCCCTCGGGGTGAGGGAACCGCGGTCGTGGCGGAGCTGCCGTGCGCGTCGTGATCGCCGAGGATCAGGCCCTGCTGCGCGAGGGTCTGCGACGGCTGTTCGAGGACGCCGGCCACGATGTCGTCGCGGCGGTCGACGACGCCGACCGCCTGCGCGGCGCCGTCAGCGAGCACGTTCCCGATCTCGCCGTCGTCGACGTCCGCATGCCGCCGACGCACACCGACGAGGGCATCCGGGCGGCGCGCTGGATCCGCGAGGCGCACCCCGAGGTGGGCGTGTTCGTCCTGTCGCAGCACATCGAGACGACGGGCGCGGTGGGGCTCGTCTCGCAGGGCGGCTTCGGCTACTTCCTCAAGGACCGCGTGCTCGACGTCGGCGAGTTCCTCGAGGCGGCGCAGCGCGTCGCCCGCGGCGGCTCGGCGCTGGACCCGCGCGTCGTCGCGTCGCTCGTCGGAGGACAGGCGTGCGACGGGCTCGGCGAGCTGAGCGAGCGCGAGCGCGAGGTGCTCTCGCTCATGGCCGAAGGGCTGACCAACCAGGCGATCGCCGCGCGGCTCGTGCTGACCGAGCGGACGGTCGAGAGCCACGTGCGCAGCGTCCTCATGAAGCTCGACCTGCCCGAGGGCGACGGCGGCCACCGACGCGTCCTCGCCGTGCTCGCGTACCTGCGCGCCGCCGACGCTCGGTAGTAGCACGCAGGCGAGAAGTGGTGTGGGCACCGGGCCGGTCCGGTGGCGGCGCGGATGGCAGGGCGGCGGATCGAACTTAGCTTCGGGTCATGGCTGCAAACGACCCGAGAGGAGTCCCCATGGACACCACGATGAACCGCTCCGTCGACGTCGGCGAGACCCGCGCGCGTCCCGGTCTGGCCCTGTTTCTCGCCCTGCTCGCCGTGCCCGGGACGACGCTGGTCTGGGACCTCGACGTTCCCGTGCCCGGCTTCTGGATCGGCGGGCCGCTCGGCGTCGCGGCGATCGTCCTGGCGCTCCGCGCCCGCCGCGAGCCGCTGACCACGGCGGGCTCGGGGATGGCGCTCGCCGCCCTCATCCTCGCCGGCCTCGCGATCGGACAGATGGTCATCGTGACCATCGTCTCCGTGGTCAGCTGAGCCGGGGACATCGGCATGCATCCGACATCCATGCTCCGCCGCCCCGCCCACACGACCCTCGCCCTCGTCGCGTTCGCCGTTCTCGCGCTCGCCGCCGCCGGCCTCGGCCTGCGCAGCTCGGCGTCCGCCGAGGCACCGGCCGGCACGACGCTGAGGTTCACCGAGCTCGAAAAGGGCTCGACGTTCAAGCACATCCGCAACACGAAGACGCGCAACCAGCGCTCGAACCTGATGGGCGACCTCATCGTGTTCACGAGCCCGCTCGCCGACAGCGCCGGCCGGCGGGTCGGCCGGATCCACGTCTCGTGCGTCACGACGGTCGGCTCGAGCAACTTCGAGAAGTCCAACGCGGCGTGTTCGGGCTCGATGGTCATCCCCCAGGGCACGCTGACCGTCCAGGCGATGAACAGCCCCGGCGTCGCCACCACGACCGGCGCGGTCACCGGCGGCACCGGTGCCTACGCCAACGCCCGCGGGACCTTCACGTCCGTGCAGGCACGCAACGGCGCCTCGAGCGACACGATCACGCTCATCCCCTAGGCGCTGGAACGGGCGCGACGGCCCGTCCGAGGATCAGCCCCGCGCGTCGCCGACGAGCGCGGGCTCGTCCTCGGGCGGGCCCTCTCGCGGGTCGGCGTCGCCGCGGCGCAGCGTGGCGTCGCGGTCAGAGCCGGCGATGACGTCGTCGGGCGCCTTCTCCTTCGGCAGGAAGCCGGACTTCATGCCGAAGTAGACCGCCTGCGGGTGGTGGGCGACGATCGCCAGCGTGGACTGCTCGGGCTCGACCGCGAAGCCGCCGGTGAGCGACAGGCCGATCGAGGGGCAGTCCAGCAGGCGGTAGATCTTCTCGTGCTCTGACTGCTCCGGGCACGCCGGATAGCCCCAGGAGTAGCGCCGCCCGTCGGTCGGCCCGATGCCGAGCTGCGCCCGCACGCGCGAGTGCAGCCACTCGGCGGTGCCCTCGGCCGACTGGACGCCCAGGCCATGGGTGAAGAGCTGCTCGGCGAACTCGCCCTCCTGCTCCAGCGCGGTGATGACCTCGGTCACCTGCGGGCCGACCGTCACCGCCTGCAGCGCGACGACGTCGATCTCGCCGCTCTCCTTCGGACGGAAGAAGTCGGCCAGGCAGATGCGGTCGTGGGCCGGCTGGCGCGGGAAGACCAGCCGCTCGAGCACCGTCTCGTGGTCGTCGGGGTCGAGGACGACGACGTCGTTGCCCTCGCCGTAGCAGGGGAAGAAGCCCAGCAGCGCGCGCGGGTGCAGATAGTCCTGCTCGCGCCACATGCGCTCCAGGCGGGGCTGGAAGTCCTCGTCGACGAGCGTGCGCCACGCCTCGCCCTTCACGCCGCGCCCGCCCCAGTGCAGCTTGAACAGGACGTGGGTGTCGAGGTGGGGGAAGATGTCGTCGATCGGCACGTCGATCTCTCGCGCGCCCCAGAACGGCGGCTCCGGGATCGGCACGTCCGTGCGCGCGGCGGAGCGCACCGTGTCATCGTCGGTGACCAGCGCCTCGGGCTCCTTGCCGTGCAGGCGGAAGTTCAGGGCGGCCTCGCGCGTCTTGGCCAGCAGCGCCTCGCGGCCCTCGGGCTCGATGAGCTGGTCCATCTTGTTGAGGCCCTCGAAGGCGTCCTTGCAGTAGAAGACGCCGGGCTCGTAGATCTCGTCGGATTCGCGCTTGTGGGGATACAGCGCGCGCAGGCCGAAGTCGCGGTTGATCGCCGCGCCGCCGATCAGCACCGGGAACTCCAGCCCCTTGGAGTGCAGCTCCTCGATGCACAGCGGCATCTGCTTGGACGTCGAGACGAGCAGCGCGCTGAGCCCGATCGCCGTGGCCTCGTGCTCCTGGGCGGCGTCGAGGATCGTCGAGATCGGCACCTGCTTGCCGAGATCGACGACCGTGTAGCCGTTGTTCGTGAGGATCGTGTTGACGAGCGACTTGCCGATGTCGTGCACGTCGCCGAACACCGTCGCGATCACGACGGTGCCCTTCGTGTAGCCCGCGACCTTGTCGAGGTACTTCTCGAGCTGCGCGACAGCGCGCTTCATGACCGTCGCCGACTGCAGCACGAAGGGGAGGATGAGCTCGCCGGCGCCGAACTTGTCGCCGACCTCCTTCATCGCGGGCAGCAGCACGTCGTTGAGCGTCGGGACGGCGCCGATCTTCTCGACGCACCGATCGATCCAGTCCTCGACGCCCTCCTTCTTGCGGCGCAGGATGTGAAAGTGCAGCGCGGACTCGGGCTCCATCCCCGCGGTGGGGTCGGCCTTCTCGGCCTCGGCGACCTCGCCCTGCGAATCGAAGTGCGCGATGAAGATCTCCAGCGCGTCCTCGCGACGGTTGAGGACGAGGTCGTCGGCGAGTGCGCGCTCGTGCTCGTTGATCTCGCCGTAGGGCGTGATGTGGTTCGGGTTGACCATCGCGAGGTCCAAGCCGGCCGCGACGCAGTGGTGCAGGAAGACCGAGTTGAGGACGGCGCGCGCGCGCGGGGTGACCCCGAAGGAGACGTTGGAGACACCGAGCGACGTCTTGACGCCCGGGATGTGCTCCTTGACGAGCCGGATGCCCTCGATCGTCTCGACCGCCGACGGGCGCCACTCCTCCTCGCCGGTCGTCAGCGTGAACGTCAGGACGTCGAAGATGAGCGCCTCGGGGTCGAGGCCGTGCTCGTCGCAGCACAGCTCCTTCAGCCGCTGGGCGATCTCGAGCTTGCGCTGCGCGGTCTTCGCCATGCCGATCTCGTCGATCGTCAGCGCGATCAGGCAGGCGCCGTGGGCGAGGGCGATCGGCACGACCCGGTCGAGCTTCGCGCGGCCGGCTTCGAGGTTGATCGAGTTGACGATCGCGCGCCCGGGGATCTGCTCGAGCGCGGCCTCGATCACCTCCGGCTCGGTCGAGTCGACCTGGATCGGGGCGGGCTGCGACAGCGAGACGCGCTCGACGACGCGCCGCATCTGCTCGGCCTCGTCGTCGCGCTCCACGAGCGCCACGCACAGATCGAGGACGTGGGCGCCACCGTCGACCTGGTCTTCGGCGATCTGGTTGAGGCCGTCGTAGTCGTCGGCCAGCAGCAGCTCCTTGGCCTTGCGCGAGCCCTGCGAGTTGACTCGCTCGCCGACCATCGTCGGACGCGGCTCCTGCACGAGCGGCGTCGCGGTGATCATCGAGCTGACGTGGATCGGGCGCGGCGCGGGGCGCGGCTTGACCGTGCGGCCGGCGAGCGCCTTGACGATTACCTTGATGTGAGCGGGCGTCGTGCCGCAGCAGCCGCCGACGATGCTCACGTCGTAGCGGTCGACGAAGTCGACGAGCGTCGTGGCGAACTCCTCGGGGCCCTCGGGGAAGATCGTCTCGCCGTCCGGCCCCTGCAGCGGGATTCCGGCGTTGGGCACGCACGCCACGGGGACGGGCGAGAACTCGCCGAGGAAGCGGATCGCGTCGCGCATGTCCTCCGGCCCGGTCGAGCAGTTCAGCCCGATCGCCGCGACACCGAGCGCCTCGAGCGTCGTCAGCACGGCGGAGATGTCGGTGCCGAGCAGCATCTTGCCGCCGTTGGGCAGCAGCGAGACGTGCGTCTCGATCGGGACCTCGCGGCCGGCTCGCTTCATCGCCTCACGGGCGCCGAAGACCGCTGCCTTGACCTCGAGGATGTCCTGCGCGGTCTCGACGAGGATGAGGTCGACGCCGCCCTCGATGAGGCCGAGGGCCTGCTCGGCGAAGCCGTCGGCCAGCGTGCGGAAGGAGATCTCGCCGAGCGTCGGGTCGTCGGA
>DASZDB010000406.1:0-2952 GCA_035942495.1 Solirubrobacteraceae bacterium | reverse complement strand
GTCGCCGATGCTCGTCGTCTGCGTCGGGTCCGGCGGATCGGTCTGGTAGCCGGCTTCCGTGAGGTACAGCGGCAGGTCGCGACGCGTGCGGCCGAGCAGATGCAGGCGCCGCAGCAGCGACGTGAGCCGGTCGAGGTCGGCGATCCGGACGTTGTCGGCAGACGGATCGGGTTGCCATGGCGCAAGCTCCAGCGAGTAGGGGTGGTGCGACCATCCGTCGCCGGGCAGTGCCTCGAAGTCGCGGCACTCCGGCCGCGTCAGCGGGCGCAGCCGCTCGTCCACGCACGCCATCTCGCGCAGGAACGTCAGCGGCGCCATCCGGTCGTTCGCGCTGTTGCCGTGCGCGGCGCCGACCGACGACGTCGCGCCGATGAGCACGATCGCATCCGGTGCTGCGGCCTCGATCGCCGGCACCGCCGCCTGCACCATCGCGCGGTACAGGTGTGGCGAGGAGGGGCGCCAGCCCGCGCCCGCGCGCTCCCACTGCGGCAGCAGGAACGCGTTGTGGTTGGGCTCGTTCCAGACGGTGAACGCGACGGCCTGCGGGTAGCGCCGGGCGACCGCCTCCGCAAAGTCGGCGTAGGCGCCGGCGGCGATCGTGTCGCGCTCGCGGTCGGTGCGCCGCGATGGGCGTGCCACCGCCCAGCGCGGCGCCCAGAACGCGATGTCGATCGCCGGGCGCATCCCGCGCCGGCGCACCGACGCGTACACGTGGTCCAGCGCGTCCCATGCCCGGGGCGGGTAGGCGCCGGGATCCGCCGCGTCGAAGCGCGGGCGCCGCGTGGATCGCGGCGCGGGCGCGATGACCGCCCACCCGGCCGTCACACGAACCCAGTCGACGCCGATCTCGCGCATGTCGTCGAGCGTCGCGGCGATACGCGCCGGTGTGCGGTGCAGCAGCTCCGCGTCGTCCTGCACGACCGTGACGATCGGCGCTTCGCGTTCGCTTCGCTCTTCGTCGCCGCAGCCGGCGACGAGCGCGGCAAGCGCCACCAGCAGCGCGCAGCCAGGCAGGCGTCGCACGGCGGGGCGCGCCCTACGGCTTCGGCGAGCGCCACTCCCGCGCCAGCCGGGCTGCCAGGTCGTCGGCCAGTCCGTCGATCGCCACGCGCTCCTGCCCGAGCGTGTCGCGGTCGCGCAGCGTGACGGTGCGGTCCTCGAGCGTCTGGTGGTCGACCGTGACACAGAACGGCGTGCCGATCTCGTCCTGGCGGCGGTAGCGCTTGCCGATCGAGCCGCCCTCGTCGTACTCGGTCTGCATCCGCGCGCGCAGCGCCGTGACGATCTCGCGGGCGACCTCGGGCTGGCCGTCCTTCTTGACCAGCGGCAGGACGGCGACCTTCACCGGCGCCAGGCGCGGGTGCAGCTTGAGCACGGTGCGCTGCTCGCCACCGAGATCGTCCTCGTCGTAGGCGTCGACGAGGAATGCCAGCGTCGCGCGGTCGGCGCCCGCGGCCGGCTCGATGACGTGCGGGACGTAGCGCTGCTTCGTCTGCGGATCGAAGTACTCGAGCTTCTCGCCGGAATACTCCGCGTGCTGGGTCAGGTCGAAGTTGCCGCGGTTGGCGACGCCCTCGAGCTCGCTCCAGCCGATCGGGAAGAGGTACTCGACGTCGGCCGTGGCGCTGGAGTAGTGCGACAGCTCGTCGGGATCGTGGTCGCGCATGCGCAGGTGGTCCTCGCGCAGGCCGAGATCGACATACCAGTCAAAGCGCTGCTGCTTCCAATGGTCGTACCACTGCAGCGCGTCCTCGGGTGGCACGAAGAACTCCATCTCCATCTGCTCGAACTCGCGCGTGCGAAAGACGAAGTTGCCGGGCGTGATCTCGTTGCGGAACGACTTGCCCACCTGCGCGATGCCGAATGGCGGCTTCTTGCGGCTGAACTGCAGGACGTTCTTGAAGTTGATGAAGATGCCCTGCGCGGTCTCCGGGCGCAGGTAGGCGACCGAGGCGCTCTCCTCCATCGGGCCGACGAAGGTCTTGAACATGAGGTTGAAGTCGCGCGCCTCGGTCAGCTCGTGGCGGCGATCCTCGGTCTTGGGCAGCGACGCCTTGGCCGGGCACATCTCCTCGGGGTCGAGGTGATCGGCGCGGAAGCGCTTCTTGCAGGCGCGGCAGTCGACCATCGGATCGGTGAATCCTGCGAGATGGCCGGACGCCTCCCACACGCGCGGGTGCTGGAGGATCGCCGAGTCCAGGGCGACGATGTCGTCGCGCTCCTGGAGCATCGCGCGCCACCACTCGTTCTTGACGTTCGTCTTCAGCAGGACCCCGTAGTGGCCGTAGTCGTACGTCGACCCCAGCCCGCCGTAGATCTCCGACGAGGCGAAGATGAAGCCGCGCCGTTTGCACAGGGCGACGATCTTTTCCATGGTGGCGGCGTCGGGCATCGGCGGGGCATGCTAGATAATGGCTCGTTCGTGCCCTTCTACGAGTACAGACGCCAGGACGGCACGACGTTCGAGATCATGCAGAAGATGGTGGATCCGCCCCTCGAGTGCGATCCGGACACGGGCCTGCCGGTCACACGGGTGTTCCACCCGATCGCCGTGCACTTCAAGGGCAAGGGCTTCTACAACACCGACTACGGCACGAAGAAGCGCGCGCGGGAGAAGGACGCCCACGAGAGCTCGAAGAGCGACAAGAGCGATTCGTCGGCCGGCGACTCCAAGGGCGAGTCCAAGAGCGACTCGTCGACGAAGCCCGAACCGTCGTCGTCGTCGTCGTCGTCCTCCTCCTCCTCCTCGTCGGACGCGGCGGCGAGCACGTCGAGCAAGCCGGCACCCAAGGACTGACGCTCACCCTTCGAGGAAGCGGCGCACCTTCGCCTGCTTGACCGCCTCCGGAACCTGGCCGGAGACCGCGCCGAGGATCTCGGTGTCCGGCGTTCCGGCCACCGACAGCGCGCCGAAGAGTCCGATCAGCGTCGGCCCGCTCATGTCCGAGCGCA
>DASZDB010000405.1:0-10618 GCA_035942495.1 Solirubrobacteraceae bacterium | reverse complement strand
GCCGCTCTCGCAGTGGCGGTTCTCGACGACGACGTCGTTCTCGTCGACGCAGTACGCCGTCTCCTCCTCGCCGCCGCAGCCCGACAGGAACGCCGCTGCGATCAGCGGTACCACCACGAGGTTCACGCTCTTGCTGCGCTTCATGTGCCCTTCTCCTTGAGGGGGACGTTCGCCTCGCGCAGCGCCGCCACGACGCGCGGGTCGTTGGTGACGTGCTTGAGGCGTCGCAGGTGCTCGGCCAGGTACTCGGTGTCGGACTCGAGCCGGCTGATGAGGTGATCGAAGTCGTCCTCGAGCGTCACCGTCTGCAGGTGCGCCGCCGCCTTGGCGTTCTCCAGGCGCCGCTCGGCGATCACGCCGGCGAGCGCGCCGGTGAGGATCGCGACCGCGAGGATGCCGGTCCACATGACGAGATCGGCGGTGGCGCGGCCGAGGAACGCCTCCGGCGCGAAGTCGCCGTAGCCGACCGTCGTCTGCGTCACGAGCACCCACCAGGCGCCGTCGAACCAGTCGCTGTCGGGCTCGGGCACGGAGTACAGGGCGCCGCCGATCGCGCGGTTGAAGATGAGCAGCAGGATCGCCAGGCGGACCGGACGCCGAGCGATGCCCTGCAGCAGGCGCTCGGTCCGCGCGTCGATCCAGCTGTCGATCGAGCGCCCTCCCGCGAGCGGCCGTCGCCAGATGGCGGAGAGCGACCCGCCGCCCACGTCCGTGTCGCGCGCCATGCGCAAGAGTTTCCCGCGTCGGTCAAGCCAGTGGGGCACCTGCTGGGAAAGCGCGGACGCATCGCTTACACTCCGATCCTGCATGACGCACGCGTTCGAGCTGTCTGAGCTTCTCCTGCTCCCCCGATAGGGGGAGCTATCTGCGTGGCGGCCGCACTGCCGCAAACCGACTGAGAAGCAGCACACCTCGAGCCTTCAGCAAGGAGCAAGACCGTCATGAGCAGCATGCAGCCCGACCCCAGCCACGTCCGGATCTTCGACACGACCCTGCGCGACGGCGAGCAGTCGCCGGGCATCTCGCTCAACACCGCCGAGAAGCTCGAGATCGCCCATCAGCTCGCGCGGCTGAACGTCGACGTCATCGAAGCCGGCTTCCCGATCGCCTCGCCCGGCGACTTCGAGGCCGTCGAGGCAATCTCGCGGGAGGTCCACGGCCCCATCATCGCCGGCCTCGCCCGCGCTCAAGAGCCCGACGTGGAGGCTGCTGCCCGCGCGGTACGCGACGCGGAGCGACCTCGGATCCACACGTTCATCTCCACGTCGGACATCCACATCGTCCACCAGTTCCGCTCCACGCGCGCGGACATCCTCGCCCAGGCGCGCGCCGCGGTCGCCCATGCGCGCTCGTTCGTCGAGGACGTCGAGTTCTCGCCGATGGACGCCACCCGCGCCGACCTCGAGTACACGGCCGAGGTCTGCGCGGTGGCCATCGAGGAGGGGGCGACGACGATCAACATCCCCGACACCGTCGGCTACACGACGCCCGACGAGTACATGGCCTACCTCAAGGGCCTCTATCTCCTGATCCCGGGCCTGAAGGACGTCATCGTCTCGACGCACTGCCACGACGATCTCGGCCTCGCGGTCGCCAACTCGTACGCGGGAGCGCTCGCCGGCGCGCGGCAGATCGAGTGCGCCGTGAACGGCATCGGCGAGCGGGCGGGCAACGCGTCACTCGAGGAGATCGTCATGCTGCTCGCCACCCGCGGCGACGTCTCGGGCCTGCACACGACGGTCACGACACGCGAGCTCGCGCGCACGTCGCGGCTCGTGTCGCGCCTGACGGGCTACGTCGTGCAGCCCATCAAGGCGATCGTCGGGCGCAACGCGTTCGCCCACGAGTCGGGCATCCACCAGGACGGCGTCATCAAGGAGCGCACGACCTACGAGATCATGGACGCCACCACCGTCGGCCTGGATGCCAACTCGCTCGTGCTCGGCAAGCACTCCGGCCGTGCCGCGCTCAAGCAGACGCTCGCCGAGCTCGGCTTCACCGTCGAGGGCGCCGCGCTGAACACCGCCTTCAAGCGCTTCAAGGAGATCGCCGACAAGAAGAAGCAGGTCACGGCGATGGACCTCGAGGCGCTCGTCACCGACGACCTGCGCAACGAGCTGGGCAGCTACACGTTCGACAGCTTCATGGTCGCGGCCGCCTCCGGTCGCGAGCCGCACGCCGACGTCACCGTCACGCTGCCCGACGGTGAGACCGCGACCGCCACCGGCACCGGCGACGGTCCGATCGACTCGGTCTTCGCGGCGATCAACGCGGCCACCGGGATCGACGCGCAGCTACGGGCGTTCCGCGTGGACGCCGTCACGGGCGGCCAGGACGCGCTGGGCGAATCGTCGGTGGTGCTCGAGTACGGGGGCCAGTCGGCCTCTGGACAGGGCGTCGCGACGGACATCATCGAGGCCGCGGGCACGGCATATGTGCGCGCGCTGTCGAACGTCGTGCGCAAGGCGCAGGCGGCCTCGCAGCTCGTCGACGTCGGCGCCAACGAGCCCGTGCCCACGCCGTAGCCGGTGCCCGGCGGGTCAGCGCCCGCGGCACCTACACGTCGAGGATCACGCGGCGTTCCTCCACTTCCAGCGCGACAGGCGGATCGCCGAGCAGCTCGGAATCGACGGCGAAGAGGATGAGCACGCCGTCGTTTCGTCCCGCGACGGAGCCGGGGGGCGGCATGCACCGCCCCGGCTTCAGCGAGCGTGGCCGGTAGGCGAACGGGTTGTCGGATTCGAGCGCACCGGAGGGCGCCGTGCGCCCGCCGAAGGCGTCGACGAGCGCGAGCCGGTCCGTCGCCTGGCGCTCCTGCTCGCCGCGGTTGCAGACGCGGACGAACACGCCGAACCAGACCTTGCCCGTTGGCGGCGAGCGGCCGGAGACGAACGTCTTGTCGGGGACGATGTTCGGGTTCAGGCGCCGCGCGATGAGCGGGTCGTAGCGCAGGCCGTCGACGACGATCGGCTCCTCCTCGTCCTGCGCCTCGTCGCGATCGACGCCTTCGCCGTCCGGCGCGGTCCCGTCCGGGCCGAAGCACAGCCGGCGCAGCTCCGACTCGCCGGCCTCGTCCGGACCGCACGCGACGGCGAGCCGGCGCAGCGCCCGCGCCACCGCCCGGTACGCGTCGACGTCGTTGTAGCGCTCGGGGAAGACGGCGATGACGTTCGCCGCCCGAATTGCCGACTCACCGTCCTCGACGTCGACCACCGACGACGAGGCGCGTCGCGCGGCCGACGCCGAGCGGAAGATCAGCAGGTCGAACTCGCGGCCCGACTGGCTTGCGTACCGCGCACCGTCGACCACGGCCGTCTCGGCGCGGTCCGGTTCGCCGTCCACGCCGCCGACGTCGGCGGAGCCGCCGGTGCGCACGACGGCGATCCGGCCCTGCTCGATGACGCCCTCGGCCTCCGACAGGGATACGAACGGCGTGGCGCCGTCGGGGCGCGCGGCGTCGGTCGGGCGCGCGTCGTCATCGCCGCAGCCGGCTGCCACGAGGCATGCCATCAGCATGACGAAGGCCCATGGCGCGTGACACATCCGCGTCGCGCTACCCGGGCCATCGGCACCGCAGGCGCTCGGCGGGTGTCGGCGGGCGAGGCTGTCCGCCGGCTGACAACCGAGGGCCGGGGAACGATCGCAGCGGGCGCAGCCGGGTAGCGCGGCGCTGTCCGCCCATTCGACCGGAGGGCCCCATGCCCAAGACGATTGCTCACCGCGTGTTTCCAGCGGGTGCCGGCCTGGCGCTCGCGGTGGCACTGACCCTGCACGCCTCGGCCGGCGCCCAGGACGCGCAGCAGACCTGCCCCAACGAGGCGCAGGCGCCGATCAACGGGACGGCGGGTCCCGACACGCTGAACGGCACGCCGCAGCCCGACCGCATCCTCGCGGGCGACGGTGACGACCTCGTCAACGGCCTGCAGGGCAGCGACTGCCTGCGCGGCGGGCCCGGCTTCGACGAGATCGCCGGCGGCGCCGGCAGCGACGACATCTTCGGCGAGAACGGCCCCGACGACCTCAGCGGCGGCGCCGACGCCGACCGCCTCTTCGGCGGCGACGACTTCGACTTCCTCTCCGGTGGGCTCGGGAACGACAGGCTGTTCGGCGAGAACGGGCCCGACGACATCAACGGCGGCCGCGGCGCGGACACGCTCGACGGCGGCGATGGCATCGACTACGTCGAAGGGGGCCTCGGCGAGGACCGCATCGACGGCGGCGACCAGGACGACCGCCTGTCGGGCGGCGATGGTCGCGACCGGCTCTACGGCGACGCGGGCAACGATCGGCTGTCCGGCGGACTGGACGGCGACCGCCTGTCGGGCGGGACGGGCAACGACCGCATCGACGGCGGCGACGGGCGCAACGTCTACATCGGCGGCTCGGGCAACGACGTGATCGACGCGGCCAACGGAAGCGTCGAATCGATCAGCTGCGGCCCAGGCCGCGACGTCGTTCGTGCCGACGGCCGCGACCGCGTCCGCGACTGCGAGCGCGTCTTCCGGCTGAGCCTCGTCCGGCGGTAGACAACGGATCCCGGCTCGCCGCGGGGCCGGGTCGTCCGCCCCAGGGCAACGCGAACGCGCTGTCTGCTCGCTGACCGAGGCGGTCGACGGACGCACCGCAGCGGGCATGCGGATTGCACGAGTTCACACTTCTCCGAGAGGAGCAGCCGTATGTCCGCCACGCCCCACCCCTTGGCGACGACCACCGGCGCAGGCCGCCGCAGCATCGCCACCTTCGAGGAGTACGCCGGCGCACAGCGCGCCGTCGATGCGCTCTCCGACCGCGCGTTTCCCGTCGAGCGCGTCGCGATCGTCGGCACGGGACTGCGATACGTCGAGCAGGTGTCGGGTCGCCTGACGACCGGCCGCGCGGCGCTCGGGGGCGCCGGTCAGGGCGCGCTGGTCGGGCTGTTCCTGGGGTTGCTCTTCGGGATCGTCTTCACGGTCGAGGAGGCGTTCCTCGGCGTGCTCGTGTACAGCGTGGCGCTGGCCGTCGTGCTCGGCGCGATGTTCGCCGCGGTCGGTCACGCCGCCACCGGCGGCAGACGAGACTTCTCGTCGAGGGCGCAGATGCAGGCCGAGCGCTACGACGTGCAGGTCGACGTCGAGGTCGCCGACCGCGCCACGGCGCTGCTGCAGGAGATGCAGCCGCGTGCCGCCGCCTGACCGGCGGCTGCGGGACTTCGACCCGGGCCGCGGTCCACAGGAGAGGGATAGTGGGTCACCGTCACGGGGAATGCCCCCCGCCGCGCGGTGATCAGGGTTCGACGAGCCCGCGGCGGATCGCGTAGCGCGTGAGGGCCACGCGGTCCTTGAGCCCGAGCTTCTCGAGCACGTTCGCGCGGTGGCGCTCGACGGTCTTGTCGCTGATGCTCAGCACCGCGCCGATCTCGCGGCTCGTCAAGCCCTCGGCGATGAGCTTGACGACCTCGGACTCGCGCGCCGACAGGGGGTCCGACATGGTGGCCTCGCGGCCCTGCGCGAGGTGCTCGCGCACGAGCGCCGCCACGCCGCGCGGGTAGAGGAACGGCTCGCCGCGCATCGTCGCGCGGCAGGCCGCGACGAGATCAGTGTGAGCGGCGGACTTCAGCACGTAGCCTGACGCGCCCGCACGCAGCGCCTCGAAGAAGAACTGCTCGCTGTCGTGCATGGAGAGGATCAGCACGCGCAGGTCGGGCCGTTGCTCGACGAGCTGGCGGGTCGCCTGGATGCCGGTCAGGCGCGGCATCGAGATGTCGAGGATCGCGAGGTCGATGTCCGCGCGCAGAGCTGCGTTGACCGCCTGCGCGCCGTCGCTGGCCTCGGCGACGACCTCGAAGTCCGGCTCGGCCTCGAGCGTGAGGCGCAGTCCGTGGCGGACGACCGCGTGATCGTCGGCGAGGAGGATCCGGACGACGTCGGTCATGTCCGGGATGACACCACGAGCCGTACCTCGGTGCCGGGTCCGTCGGTGCGGCGCTGCACTTCGAGGCGCCCGCCGATCGACAGCGCCCGCTCGCGCATCCCGCGGATGCCGCCGTCGCCGGCCGCGCCGGCCGGCTGGCTGATCCCGACCCCGTCGTCACGGACGGTCAGCTCGACGACTTGGCCGTCGGCGCTCAGCGCGATCGCGATGCAGCTCGCGTCGGCGTGGCGGATGGCGTTGGTGACGCTCTCCTGGGCGACGCGGTACAGGACGAGCTCGAGGTCGCCGTCCAGCGCGGGCAGGTCGCGTTGCAGCTCGCGGACGATGCGGATTCCGGTGCGCTGCGTCAGGCGCGTCGTGAGGCTCGTCAGCGCCGCCGGCAGCCCGAGCGCGTCGAGTCCCTCGGGCCGCAGCATGCGCACGACCCCGCGCACGTCCTCGATGCTCGCCAAGACGCCGTCGCGCAGATCCGCCACCTCCTCGCGCAGATCCGCTGGCGCGTGCTTGTGCAGCCGGTCGAGCTGCAGGGCCAGCGCGGTGAGGTTCTGGCCGATCTCGTCGTGCAGCTCGTCGGCCACCCGGCGGCGTTCGGCTTCTCGTTCGGTGAGTGCGCGGCGCAGGCTCTCGCGGCGCTCGGTCTCGAGGCGGTCGAGCATCTCGTTGAACGTCTCGGTGAGCACGCTGACCTCCGACTCGGCGCGCGGCGGCGGGATCCGCTCGCCGGGGCGCAGCGGGTCGACGCGGCGCATGAGGTCGGTGAGGCGTTCGAGCGGCGTGACCGCGCGGCGCATGAGCACGAGGTTGACGACGAGCATCATCGTCAGGCCGCCGACGATGGCGGGGATGCGCCCGTTCGCGGGCTCGAGATGAAGCACGACCGCGGCGGCGGCGAGCACGGTGGCGTTGGGGATGAACAGGCGCCAGAACAGCGGGATGTGCCGCGCGTTCACGATTGAAGGGTACGGTGCGCGCAGCGCGCCCACCGTCCAGGCGGGTGTTCGTGCGCTGACGCCTGAGGGTGATGGCCCGGGTGTCGGGGAAGGCGGGAAGCAGGAGGTTGCCTATGGCGCCACACGACGAGCAGACAGGTGGACGGGTGGGTCCCGTGTCCGCGATCGCACGCTATGCGGTGCTCTGCCTCGCGCTTGGCGCGGCCGTCGCCGGCCTCGTGGTCGCGGTCGTCGACGGTCGCGATGGGGAGTCCGGCGCGACGTTGCCTCCGGTGCGCGAGACGCAGCTCGTCAAGGCGGTGCGGGCGAGCGGCTGTGAGCTGCGCCGGGCGGGGGCGGGTCGGGAGCTTGGCCGGGAGGTCGACGGGGCGCGCGCGGTGCCCGCGCGGGCCGGGGTGTACGACGATGCGCCGCCGGTGGACCGGCTCGTCGCGGCGCTGCGTCGTGGGGTGGTCGTCGTCGCGTATCGCGAGCCGATCGCCGAGGAGCGCCTGGAGCAGTTGCGCGCCCTTCAGCGCGTGCTGCCGACAGGGACCATCGTGGCGCCCGACGAGCACGGCACGCGTTATGCGGTCATGGTCGCGGCGTACCGCCGAGTGCTGGGCTGCCGTCGGTTCGCCGACAGCGCGATCGACGCGCTGCGTCTGTTTCGCGGACGCTACGTCGGCACGGGGCCGGACCGCTGAAAGATGGCGGACTCACTCGGGGGCGAATGGTGGCCGACCACCAGAGTCGTTCGCTGCGATCAGGGGATCCAGGTACGTACGGAGATCCACGCAGGAGAGGCCATGATCGCAGACAGCAACACGCAGACGTTCTGGGCAGCCGGGCAGACTTGTCGCGCGCAGCCGGACGTGGTGCGTGTCTTCGAGCACGATCCGGACCTGCTGGCCGGGCTCGATGGCGAGACGACCGACATGCTGCGCCGCCGCGCGGTCGCCCGCCGGCTTGAGCTGCCGTGCGGTCCGTGGAGTCCGCCGCCGGAAGCCGGGCCGCTGGCGGGGGCCGTCGGGCTGCTCGTGCTCGACGGGCTGCTGTGCCGGTCGATCCGGGTGCATGGCCGCGACTGCCCGGAGCTGCTCGGAGCCGGTGACCTGCTGCGGCCGTGGGAACCGGCGGGCGACGGCCTCATCGACGACCGCAGCACCTGGCGGGTGCTGCAGCCCACGACGCTGGCGATCCTCGACAGGCGCTTCAGCACCGTGCTCGGTCGCTGGCCGAGCATCATGGTCGCCCTGGTCTCGCGCAGCGCCCAGCGCTCGCGGGCGCTGTCGCTGCAACTGGCGATCGCGCACACCCGCCAGGCCGAGACCCGACTGCTGACGCTCCTCTGGCAGCTCGCCGAGCGCTGGGGGCGCATGACGCGCGACGGCGTCGTCCTGCCCCTCCCGCTGACCCACGAACTGCTCGCCCAGCTGGCCTGCCTGCACCGCCCCACCACCTCGACCGCGCTGCAACGACTCATCCGCACCGGCCAGCTCGCGCGTCGCCCCGACCGCGGCTGGATGCTGCTCGGTCACCCGCCGGCCACCACCGAGCCGGCCGCCCACAACCAGGCGGCATGACAAGACCCGCTGCGCCCGGCGACGGCGCCCACCGCGCGATCCGCAAGCGCGTGTAGGCGACGGCCGGCTGTTCGAGATGCCGCTCGAGCTCATCGTGGCCATCCTGCTCGGGGCCGCCAACGGCTTCTTCGTCGCGACCGAGTTCGCGCTTGCCCGCATGCGCCCGACGCAGGTCGACGACTGGGAGCGCCGGGGCCGCCCCGGCGTCGCCTCGGTGCGCCACGCCCGTCGACCGGATCGACGCGTACCTCGCGGCCTGGCATCCCGCCCGCGCGCGAGGCGGCCATGCTCCGGACAGCGAGCGCGAGCTGCACACGATCGTCCGCGCGAGCAGCGCGGGGGACGAGATCGAGCATGAGGAGGGCCGGCTCGCGGCGCGCGCGCTGGCGTTCGACGAGCTGCGGGTGCGCGAGATCATGCGGCCGCGCCACGAGGTGGTGGTGATCGACGCCGGCGCCTGTCGCGAGGAGGCTCTCGCGCAGGCCAACGCGACCGGCTTCACCCGGTTTCCGCTCGTCGACGGGGGCGGGCTCTTCTGGGCGCCGCCGGCCGACGCGCCTGGGAGGGTCTGACCGGCTACGTCCGCGGGGTGGCCGTGAGTGCCGTCGTCGATGCGGCGCTCATCGGCCTCGCGCTCGTGCTCATCGGCGTCCCGCTGGTCGTGCCGCTCATGGTGCTGACGTTCCGCGGCGCCTTCGTGCCACTCGTCGGCGCGTTGCTCGCGGGCGCGGTCGCCGCCCTCGTCGCGCTCGTCAGCGGCGGGGTACTCGACGCGGCGCTCGTCGTCGTGGCGATCACCGCGATCCAGCAGATCGAGGGCGACGTGCTCTACCCGGCGATCGTCGGGCGCGCGATCGACCTGCATCCTGTCGCGATCCTCCTCGCGCTCGCCGCCGGGACGATCCTCGCCGGCATCGTCGGCGCCCTGCTCGCCGTGCCGGTCGCGGCCGCCGCGTGGGTGGCCGTCGCCGAGGTGCGCGCCGTGCGGGAGGGCGCGCCACCCGCCACGCAGGCCGGCGCTCGACCCGCCGCGGAGCCCGGCGCGCCGGCCGACGCCGACTGAGTCCGCCCGCGCCGGTGACCGCTCGAGAAGGCTCAGAGCAGGCCGCGCCGCTCCAGCGCCTGCTCGCACGACGAGGCCCTCCTCGCGACTGGCCTGGAGAGGACGTCGCACACCGTCGGCGCCGCTCGCGCTGTCAGGCAGCGAACAGGATGCGAGCCGGCGGGCGGGCGCCGGCGCGGATGCCGATCGCGTCGCGCGAGGAGGGGTATGCGTCCTGCGATGTCGCTCAGCCTTGCGGTCGTCGCCGACGCGGCGCAATGGACCCGCGCCGCGGTCATCCTCGTGGTGGGGCTCGTGCTGGCCCAGGGGCTGTACGCCGGTGTCGCCCGCGCGCAGGCCCGGCGCGGCAGCGACCTGCGCGGGGCGCGCGCGTTCGGCCGCATCGTGCGCGTCGTCGTGGCCATCGCGGCCGTCATCTACGCCCTGGCGCAGCTGGGGGTGCGGAT
Source organism: Solirubrobacteraceae bacterium (assembly GCA_035942495.1). Taxonomy (GTDB): domain Bacteria; phylum Actinomycetota; class Thermoleophilia; order Solirubrobacterales; family Solirubrobacteraceae; genus CADCVQ01. Next base: position 684 of record DASZDB010000405.1, on the reverse strand, counting down.
CGGTCCGCTTCTTGCGGCCGCGGGAGTCGGCGGCGTCGCGCTCGCCTTTGCCGTCCGCTCGATCTTCGAGAACTTCCTGGCGGGCGTGCTCATCCTGTTGCGACGGCCCTTCCGGCCGGGCAACGAGATCGTCTCGGAGGATCACGAGGGGACCGTCGAGGACATCAACCTGCGCGCGGTGGTGCTTCGCACGTACGACGGGCAGCGCGTGTTCATCCCGAACGGGCAGATCCTCAACGCGCCGCTCGTCAACCGCACCGCGTTCAGGGTCCGCCGTTCCGAGCTCGTCGTGGGCGTCGCGTACGAGGCCGACCTCGGCGAGGCGGCGGCCGTCATCCGCGGCGCGCTCGCCGGCGCCGACGGCGTCGTCGACGACCCGCCGCCGGAAGCGCTCTGCACTGCCTTCGGCGAATCCGCCGTCGAGCTGTGCGTGCGCTTCTGGCACGGCGCGACCATCGATCAGGCCTGGCGCGCCCGCAACGCCGCGGTGATCGCAATCAAGGGCGCCCTCGACGAGGCGGGGATCGCGATTCCCTTCCCGCAGCTCGCGCTGCGCGTACCTGCCACGACGCCGTAGCTCACCGACGCCTGCGACGCGCCAGCGTCGCGAGCACGAACGCTGCCGCGGCGACGAGCACGAGCGGGCGCGGTGCGTGCGGCCACGCACGCCGCGCACCCCGCGGC
>DASZDB010000404.1:0-8681 GCA_035942495.1 Solirubrobacteraceae bacterium | reverse complement strand
GGCGGCGAGCCCGTGTCGTCGCTGCCGAAGGTCCGCCACGAGATCCCGATGCTGTCGCTCGCCAACGCGCGCACGGAGGAGGAGCTGCGCGCCTGGGTCGCGCGGATGCGCGCGCACCTCGCGCGCGAGGGGATCGAGGATCCTGACTTCCAGTTCGTCTGCGAGCCGAAGATCGACGGGCTGGCGATCTCCCTGCGCTACGAGGACGGCGTCTTCGTGCAGGGCGCGACACGCGGCAACGGCGAGATCGGCGAGGACGTCACGCACAACCTGCGCACGATCCCGACGATCCCGCTGAAGATCGACGACGCGCCGCCGGTGCTCGAGGTCCGTGGCGAGATCTACATGTCGCTGAAGGATTTCGCGGGGCTCAACGAGCGCCGCGCCGAGGCCGGGCTGTCGACGTTCATGAACCCGCGCAACGCCGCCGCCGGGACGATCCGCCAGCTCGATCCGAAGCTTGCCAAGGACCGCCCGCTGTCGATGTGGAGCTACGGGATCGGCCGCGTCGACGGGCTGCGGTTCGCCGGCCACTGGGAGGCGCTCGAGTGGCTGCGCGAGCACGGCTTTCGCGTCAACGCCGACGTCCGGCTGCTCGAGACCGAAGACGAGGTCGTGGCGCAGTGCCTCGCCTGGCAGGAGCGTCGCGGCAACCTCGATTTCGAGATCGACGGCGTCGTCGTGAAGATCTCCGACCTCGAGCTGCAGCGCCGCCTGGGCGCCGTCGGCCGCGACCCGCGCTGGGCGATCGCCTGGAAGTTCCCGCCGACGACGAAGACGACGACCTTACGCGACATCATGTGGAACGTCGGCAAGTTCGGCGACCTGCACCCGTTCGCGATGCTCGAGCCCGTCCACGTCGGTGGCGTGACCGTCAAGCTCGCGACGCTGCACAACGAGGAGGACCTCGCGCGCAAGGACCTGCGCGTCGGCGACGAGGTCATCGTCCTGCGCGCCGGCGACGTCATCCCGCAGGTGCTCTCGCCCGCGCCGCACGCGGTCGAGCGGCCCGACCGCGCCGCTCCGCCGCGCCCGCCGGAGCACTGCCGCACCTGCGGCACGAAGACGGTCAAGCCGCCCGACTCGGTGTTCACGAAGTGCCCGAACCGCCTGTGCCCCGAGCGCCAGTGGCAGCTGCTCAAGCACTTCGTCTCGCGCGGCGCGATGGACATCGACGGCCTCGGCGAGAAGCAGGTCAGCCAGCTGCAGCAGGCGGGCCTCGTCAAGACTGCGGCCGACTTCTACCGCCTCACGGCCGAGCAGCTCATCGAGCTCGACCGCTACGGCGACATCTCCGCCCAGCGCACGGTGCAGAACATCGCCGAATCCAAGGAGCGCCCGTTCGGGCGCCTGCTCTTCGCGCTCGGCCTCGAGGAGGTCGGCTTCGTCACCGGCCGCAACCTCGCGCAGCGCTTTCGCTCGATCGACGCGCTGCTGGCGGCCGGCGCCGAGGACATCCTGCAGACGCCGGGTGTCGGGCCGAAGATGGCCGAGAAGATCCACGAGCAGCTCGCGGACGAGCAGATGCGCGCCCTCATCGAGGACCTCCGCGCGGTCGGCGTCAGCATGGCGCTCGACGGCCCGCCGCCCGGCGAGGGACCACTCGCGGGCAAGACGTTCGTGCTGACCGGCACCCTGCCCGACCTCACGCGCGAGGAGGCCACCGAGCGCATCGAGGCCGCCGGCGGCCGGGTGACCTCCGGGGTGTCCAAGAAGACCGATTACGTCGTCGCGGGCGCCTCACCGGGCACGAAGCTCGCCAAGGCCGAGCGGCTCGGCGTGCCGGTGCTCGACGAGGCGGGGCTGCTCGCGCTGCTGCCGCACGGCGCCCCGCCCCCGACCGCGCTTGCGCCTAGTCGATCGTGACCTCCTCGATCATCCCCTTCTCGACGTGCGACTTGCCACCCTCGCGGTCGCTGATGAAGCAGATGACGGCGTAGCGGCCGGCGGGGAGGTCGAGCGTGACGTTCTGCTCGATCCCGGCGTCGATGACCTTCGTGCCGACGATCCTGGTGAAGTCGACCGGCGACGGGCCGCTCGGCGGCCGGCTCGACGTGAACAGCTGCCTGGCCTGGGCCAGCGTCGCGCCCCTGCGCAGCGGCGCAAACAGCGCGTGGTGCAGCTCGGCTCCCGTGTTCTGGAAATGCACCTGGTTCGTGCCGGGCTCGAGCCCCTCCAGACGGAAGCCGTAGGTCTTCTTGTCGCCCTCGACCGCGTCGGTGGCGGTGATCGTCGCGGGCACGTCGGGCAGGCGGGCCCGCGAGCGCTCGCCCGTGACGGTGAAGTCGCCGACGGCGCCGAGCTCGGCGTGGGTCTTGGCGTTCTCGCCCACGCCCTCCTCGTCGTCGAGGAGCACGTAGCGACCCGGCGCCAGCACCTGCGAAGCGCTGCCGGTCGCTCCGGGCTGCACCGCCGGCACGCCGCCGCCGTCCTGGACCCAGTTCGGGATCTCCTCGCCGTCGCCGGTCACGACCTGCAGCACCTCGTCGAGCGAGTGCTCGCCGACGATCCGCAGCAGCTGCGCCGAGCGCGGCACGGTGTCGGAGTTGGTCAGCGTCATCGTGACGAGGCCGGCCTTCACGCTGGAGGGCATCGTCATCGCCTTCTGCGTCCTGCCCTCCGCGGTGGCCGTGATCGCGTAGCGCACGGGCTTGGCGGGAGCGGGCTCGGCCGCGTCCGGCTTGTCGTCGTCACCGCCGCAGCCGGCGACGAGCACCGCGATCGCCAAGGCCGCACACGAGCCGAGGATCGAGCGCCTGCTGCGACGTGCATGCACTGAGGTCATCGGAGTCCTTCGGGTCGGGGACCGCCAGTGTCCCCGACCCCATCGGTGGGCGCCAGTCAGAGCCCTACTCGACCTTCAGCTCCTCGATCATCCCCTTGGCGATGTGCGGCTTGCCGCCCTTGCGGTCCTGGATGAAGCAGATGACGGCGTAGTTCGTCGCCGGCTGCAGCTCGAGCGTGAGGTTCTGCGCGATCCCGCCGTCGATGACCTGGGTGCCGACACCCTTGTCGAAGGCGACCGGCGGCGGCCCCTTGGGCGGACCCTCCTCCATGAACGCCTTCTCGGCGTCCTCGATCGTCTTGCCCTTGTTGATCGGGAACATGATCGCGTGGTGCAGCTGCTCGCCGGTGTTCTCGAAGCGCACCTGGTTCGTGCCGCCCTTCAAGCCCTTGAACTCGAAGCCGTACTCGCCGTCGTCGCCCCCTCCGTCATCGGTGGCGGTGAGGGTCGCCGGCTGCGCGGGCAGCTCGACGTCGACGGCCTCGCCGGTGACCATGAACTCGCCCTTCGCGCCGAGGTCGGCAAAGCTCTTGCCGTTCTCCCCTTCCTCCGACTCGTCGTCGGCGATCGCGTACTTGCCGGGCGCCAGCACCTGCGTGACGCTGACGGTCTCACCGGGCGGCACGGTCGGGACACCGCCGCCGTCCTCGATCCAGGCCGGAATCGGCGCCCCCTCCTCCGAGACCACTTCGCGGAACTCGTCGACGGTGTGGTCGCCGACGAGCCGGACGATCCCGGCCGAGCGCGGCACCTTGTCGGAGTTCGTCAGCGTCATCGTCACGAGCCCTGCCTTGACCGTGGACGGAAACTCGAGCGCTTTGCGCTTGCCGTTCGCGGTCGCCTCAATCGCGAACTTGACCGGCTTCGCGGCGTCGCCCGACGCGGAGCCGTTCTCGTCGTCGTCGCCGCAGCCGGCGCCGAACAGCGCCACGGCGACAGCGCAGGCGGGCACGATCACGCGCCTCGTGCAACGGTCCATCATTGCGGTCATAGGAGTCCTTTCGGGTCGAGAGAAGGCGCCAGTCTGCCCGAGCCGAATCCAAAAAGCTAGTACCCGTGCCTTCAGCCCAAGCGGGCGATCGCGACCGTGATCCGGTTCTCGCGGGCTTTCGCCGCGTGGATGTTCGCCTTGTTGAACATGAGCGCGAAGCCGATGTCGCGCCCGTCCGCCGTGCGGCAGTATCCGGCCAGCGCGCTGACGAGGCGCAGCGTGCCGGTCTTGACGTCGCAGCGGCCCGCCGCCGCGGTCCTGCGCATTCGCGCCTTCACGGTGCCGGTGACGCCGGTCACCGCGAGCGACTCGCGGAAGGTCTGCGCGATGTCCTGGTTGTGCATGCGCTCGAGCAGGCGCACGACCTGTCGCGGCGTGGCGCGGTTTGACCGCGACAGCCCCGACCCGTCGACGATCTTCGGGCGCACGCCGAAGTCGTCGAGCGTGTCGCGCACGACGGCGGCGCCGGCGGCGAGCGAGCCGGCGTCGCGGTACTGCGCGCCGAGCTCGCGAAAGAGCATCTCGGAAGCGAAGTTGTTCGAGGGCACGTTGATGTAGCGCGCCATCTCGCCGATGCTCAGCGACTCAACGAACGCGAGGGTCCTGAAGCCGTCTGGCGCGAGCCCAGCCCGGCTCTTGCCCGTCGCTGTCACACCCGCCGCCTTCAGCTGCGCGGCGAAGCGGCCGGCGGCGAAGGTCGCCGCGTCCATCCGCGCGCGGCCGCGAAAGACCCCGCGGTCGTAGGCCAGCGCGCTGAGGACGCCGCCCAAATCGGGGTCATAGCCCGTGCAGCAGCTCGAGCGCCGGCCGTCGAACGCGCTCTCGTCGCCGACGACCGCGCCCGCGATGCGGCGGATCCCCGCCGCCCGGACGGACTTCGCCAGCCGCGCGGCGGACACGTCGCCGAAGAACGGGTCGCCGCCGCCGACGAGGACGAGGTCGCCGCGCAGCGTCCCGTCGGGCTCGACCACGGCGCCGGGCGCCACGACGGCGCGCGTCGTGAGCGTGGCGGACGGTCCGAGGCGCAGCAGCGCCGTCGTCGTCGTGAAGAGCTTCTCGATGGACGCCGGGATGCGGACGGCGTTCTCGCGCAGGGCGTAGAGCTCGGCTCCGGTGTTCATGTCGCGCACGTAGACGCCCGACGCGGCGGGTGCGTTGCGCATCTCGCGCGCGATCGCGGACTTCAGCCCCGACTCGCTGATCGCAGCCGCCGGAGCGGCGCCTGCGAGCATCGCGGCGAACGCGAGCAGCGTTGCGATGACCCTTCGCATCGTCCATACACAACAACACGTGGGGCCCGGCGATGCGCCGGGCGCCGGATTCCGGGGGCACGGCCGTAGAATCCGCCGATGGGCGACGTCGTCAAGCTCGAGCGGGCGGAGCGCGCCGCCGCCAAGCCCCGAGCGCGGCGCAAGCGCTCCAAGACCGCGCTCGTGCTCGGCGGCGGCGGCTTCACCGGCGGGGTCTACGAGATCGGCGCCCTGCGCGCGCTCGACCTGCTGACGGTCAACCGCACCGTCAACGACTTCGACGTGTACGTCGGCACCAGCGCGGGGTCGTTCGTGGCCTCGATGGTCGCCAACGGCGTCACGCCGGCGGAGATGATGCGCGTGGTCGACCACCAGCGTCCCACGTCGTTTCCCGAGCTCGACCTCGGCAACCTCCTGCGCCCGAACATCGGCGGCTTCGCCCGCAGCGCGTTCACGCTGCCGCTGCGCACGGCCCAGCTGCTGCGCGGAATGGCGGGCAACCTCGGTCGGGTCTCGGCGATGGACCTCGTGCTCGGGCTCGCAGAGGGCCTGCCGGCGGGCGCCTACTCCGGCGCGGGCGTCGAGCGCTATCTGCACAAGGTGCTCACCGGCGATCCCGCGCGCAGCGACGACTTTCGCAGCGTGTCGCCCGAGCTGTACATCACCGCGACCGACCTCGACACGTGCGAGCGGATCGTGTTCGGCGCCGAAGGCTGGGACGACGTCCCGATCTCGCGAGCCGTGCGGGCTTCCACGGCGCTGCCGATGGTCTACTCGCCCGTCAACGTGCGCGACCGCGAGCTCGTCGACGGCGGGATCGTCTCCACGACGAACCTCGACATCGCGGTGGACAACGGCGCGAAGTTCATCGTCGTCGTCAACCCGCTGGTCCCCTACGTCAACGACTTCAAGACGAAGGTCCGGACGCTGGGCGGCACGCGCACGCGTCACGTCAGCGACATGGGCTTCCCGCAGATCGGCTACCAGGCCTTCAAGATGGTCGCCTACCAGCGCCTGCACGAGATGGCCCGCCAGTGGGAGCAGCGCTACCCCGGCGTCGACATCATCCTCATCGAGCCCGAGCCCGACGACGAGCTCATGTTCCAGACGTCGATCATGAACTACACGTCACAGGTCGAGATCGCGCGCCATGGCTTTCAGTCGGTCACCACGCAGCTGGCGTTCGGGTATCCGCGCTTCCGCGAGATCTGCAGGCGCCATGGCATCCAGATCTCCGCGACGCGGGTGCGCAACGTCATGAAGCACTTCGAGGCCGAGCAGGGCCGGACGCGGGCGTGGCGCAAGATCCTCGAGCAGACAACCGGCGCGTTGTTGCGCCAGACCGCCGACCAGAGCGAGCGCGGCTAGGTCAAGCCCGGCAATAGCCGGCGGTCGGCCCCGGAACGCCGTGCGCCCGCGGGATCCGCGGGCGCACCCGGCAAAAGAGGGTGTGGCGAGGGCTCGCTAGAGCTTGGCGGGCTGGCGCTCGCGCTGCTCGGCGTCGAGGCTCGTCAGGAAGAGCGACTTGTCGATTCTGCCCTGGAAGATCGGTACCCCCAGCTCCATGCACTTGGAGATCACGTCGCGGCGGTCGAGTCCGGCTTCGCGAGCGAGTTCCGTGGGGGTGAGGTGATTGGGCATCGGCAGAAACCCTCCTGGTGTGGATTAAGGCACGCCTACCTTGTACCACCCCGGGTGGACGGCCTCAACGGAAAATTCTCAGATTGGGTTCGGAATCTCGACGAACTCATGGCGAACTGCGAAGCGATCGGCGACGAGATCGCCCAATCGGCGGATCCCGAAGGTCTCGGTCGCGTAGTGGCCCGCGGCGACGAAGTGGATGCCCTCCTCGCGCGCATGGGTCATGACGCGCTCCGCCGGCTCCCCGGTGACGAACGCGTCGTGCCCGGCCCCGACGGCGTCGGCGAGGTAGTCCGACCCGGCACCGGAGACGATCCCGATCGAGCGCACGCGCTCGGGCCCGGCGAGGAAGGCCAACGGCTCGCGGCCGGTCAGCCGCTCCACGCGCTCGACGAGCTCACCGGCCGAGATCCCGTCGCCGCAGAAGCGTGCCGCCACGCCGATCGCCGACCCGCGGTGAAGCGCGAACGGCTCGTGCGTCTCGCAGCCGAGGCCCGCGGCGATCAGCGCGTTGTTGCCGACGTCCGGGTGGCCGTCGAGCGGCAGGTGGTACGCGGCCAGCGCCATGTCGTGGTCGAAGAGCAGCTGCAACCGGCGCTTGGCCGACGGTGATAGCGCCAGCGGCGCGCCCTTCCAGAACAGTCCGTGGTGGACGATGACGAGATCGGCGCCGAGCGCGGCCGCGCGCTCGAACAGCTCGGCGCTCGCCGAGACGCCGGTCACCACCGTGCGCACATCCTGCGGACCGGGTACCTGCAAACCGTTGGGCCCGTAGTCCTCGAACGACGCGGGCGAAAGCAACTCGTCGAGGTGGGCCAGGATGTTGTCGAGCACCGCAATGAACGCTACAGTTCGGCGGCTGTCGCGGGGCCTCCGGCCAGGAAGCCGGCTCGCGAAGCAGTCAGTTTCAGCGGAGGTATAGGGAGTCATGTCTGCCTTGGCAGTCGCCACCGGACCCGCGGACCGAGAGACGGATGATCTCGATCTGGTCGCGGCGGTGCGCGCCGGTGACGACCGCGCGTTCGAGGTGCTCTACCGGCGCTACCAGCCGCGGATCGCCACGTACGTCGGCGGGATGCTCCGCGACCACGGCCGCGCCGAGGACATCACGCAGGAGGTCTTCATGTCGGCGCTGCGGCGCCTGCGCACCGACGACGAGCGCGAGATCCTCTTCCGGCCGTGGATCTACGAGATCGCCAAGAACAAGTGCATCGACGCCTACCGGCGCGGGCGCAACACCAACGAGGTGTCGCTCGACGCGCACGACCCGGGCGGCGTCGCCGAGCGCGACCGCCTCGCCGAGCCCAGCGCGACGCCGGACGCCGCCGTCGAGGGCAAGGTCGCGTTCGATCACCTGCGCGGCGCGTTCGGCGGCCTGTCGGCGGTCCACCACGACATCCTCGTGATGCGGGAGTTCGAGGGGCTCTCCTACCGCGAGATCGGCGAGCGCCTCGGCATGACCCGGCCTGCGGTCGAGAGCACGCTGTTCCGCGCCCGCAAGCGCCTCGGCGAGGAGTACGACGAGCTCGTCAGCGGCAAGCGCTGCCTGCGCGTGCAGCGCGTCGTCGAGGAGGGCGGCCTGCGCGCCGCGGGCATCCGCGATCAGCGGCGGGTCGCGCGCCACCTCGCCCACTGCCAGCCGTGCCGCCGCCATGCTCACCGCGCGGGCGCTGACATCGACCTGCCGCGCCGGGCGCCCTCGCGCGTCGCCGCGTTGCTGCCGCTGCCCGCGTTCGTGCGCCGGCGCTGGGGCGGGGGCGACGATGCAGCGCAGTTCTTGAGCGTGCAGGCCAGCCGGCCGGCGGCGCAGATGACGGCGCAGCTCGCGGGCACCGTCGATCCCGGCATGGCGTCGGGCTGGGCCAGGCTCGCCGCGACGGCCGCGACCGTCGCGCTCGCCGGAGTCGGCGGGGCCACCATCGAGCACCGCGCGTCAGAGCGTCCGGCCTCGGAGCGCGGCGGTTCGGGCCAGGCGGCTGAGCCGTCGCCCGCGGCGCCGGCGTCGGCGCAGACC
>DASZDB010000403.1:0-4381 GCA_035942495.1 Solirubrobacteraceae bacterium | reverse complement strand
CGACACGTACCTCTTCGACCTGCGCCGCGAGCGCCGCCGCGGCGCCGCGCGCGCCGCGGCGGCGGGCCGCACGCTGCCGGTGCCCGCCCGGGCTCGGGTGGGGGAGGCCGCACCGGCGTGAGCGTCGCCTCCGAGCCACAGCCGAGCGCCGCTCCCGGCGGTCGCCGCGCGGCCACGAAGGCCGCCAACCGCACGGCGATCCTGGACGCCGCGCGCGCCGTCTTCGCCGAGCTCGGCTACGGCGGCACGTCGGTGCGCGACGTCATCCGCCGCACGGACCTCGCCAGCGGCACCTTCTACAACTACTTCCCGGACAAGGAGGCGCTGTTTCGCGCCGTCCTCGAGCAGAGCGCGGAGAAGGTCCGCGCGCGCGTCCAGGCCGCCCGCCGCGAGGCCGGCTCGCTCGAGGAGTTCGTCGCCGCCGGCTACCGCGAGTACTTCGGCTTCCTCGCCGACGACCCCGAGGCGTTCGCGCTCATGCGCCGCAACAGCGGCACGATCCGCGCGATGTTCGACGAGCCGATCTTCGGCGCGGGCATCGACGAGCTCGCCGCCGACCTGCGGACCGCGATGAAGATCGGGATCGTCCCGCCGGTCGACGCCGACTACATGGCCGCGGCGATGGTCGGTGCCGCGCTGGAGGTCGGCGTCGCGATGATCCAGCGCGAGCGGCCCGACGTGGAGGGCGCCACCCGGTTCGCCACGCGCGTGTTCCTCGGCGGGATCGAGCGGCTGGCGCGCGAGGGGGCGGCACCGTGACGGGCTGGGAGGGACTCGACCGACTTGTCGGGGCGTCGACGGCCGAGGCCGGGACGGCGGCGCACACGAAGGCGGTCCAAGAGCGTCGAGCCGGTTTGTCACGAAGGCTGCGCACGTCGTATCGGCCTAAACTCGACGCCGAATGCCACCGAGTTTCTGCCGTCACAACCGCTTCGTCCAGAACTGCCCGATCTGCAGCGCGCCCGCGGCGAAGCCGCCGCCGTCAGCGCGCCGGCAGCCCGGATCGGCGCCCACGCGCAGCACTCGCACCGGAGGGCGCCCGGGGCGCAGCAGCGCCGTTCGCGTGCGCCAGCTGCACCAGGCCGCCGACGACGGCTACCGCTCCGAGCTCGTCACCGGGCTCAAGGCGACCGCAGACGCCGAGCGGCTCGCGACCGAGCTGGCCTTCGCCGCCGCGCGCCTCGCCGAGCTTGCCGCCGACCCGCCGGCGCTGTACGCCGACATCCTGTTGCTCGACGACCTCGAGGAGGCGCTCTGGCTGGCGTTTCTGACGGCCTACGTCTGTCCGCGCGCCGACGGCGAGGATCCGTTCGCCAACGTCCGCGAGGCGCACGTGCCGTGGGCGTCGGGCGAGCTGCCGCGGCTGGACGTCGAGCGTGGTCCGCGCGGCGCCGTGGACCCGGCATCGGGGGAGCGCACGACGCTCGCCTACCGCGCGTGGGTCAAGCGGGCGGGCAGCCAGGCGGCCGCGATCGCGGGCGAGCCGTCATGGACACCCGAGCGGCGCTTTGACCGCGTCTTCGAGCGCCTTGCGCTGCCCGGCCTCGGCCGCGACCAGCGCTACGAGCTGCTCGTGTCGCTCGGGCGCCTGGGTCTGGTGGACCTGCGTCCGGCCTCGCTGCAGTTCGGCGACGGCGACACGACGATCGCCGCCAAGCGCGTGTTCGGCATCGGCGACAAGATCCTGCTCGAGCGTCGCGCCCGCACGCTGGCCGACGCCGCCGGCGTGCCGATCGAGGCGCTGGACCTCGCGCTGTTCAACTGGGGTGCACGCGGCGGCGCGCGCGCGACGTACGGGTCGCGCGCCGACGTCGTCGACGCGCAGCGCGACGCGATCGCGGACGTGCTGGGCATCTAGCACCCGGCGCGGATCTCAGGTCAGACGTCCGTCCACCGCTCGCGTGGCGCCGGTGGGTGCGGGGATGTGTCTGTCGATGGATGCTGCAGGCCACGGAAGGCATGAGGATGAAGCCGCGTGTGAGGTTGCTCAAGGAGCTTGTCAGCGACGGGATGTACGTCGTCGACGACGCCGCCGTCGCCGACGCGGTCCTGCTGCGCGCGATGACGCTGCACACGCTGCCCGACGTAACCTTCCGCGGCAGCCCGCGAGCCGAGCCCGAGGTGCGGTCCTTTCGCCCGCATCGCGGCGTGAAGTCGTTTCGCCTGACGCGCGCCGAGCGCCGGCCGCTGCACCGCGGCAGGCGCGCAGGGGCCGTCACCGCCTGACGCGTCGTCTCGAAAAGCCCGGAATTTGCGCGCTTCTTGCTGGTGGAAGGGGCGAAGATCGGCTACTTCTTGCCTAGGGAGCCCAGAGGGTCCGATCGAGGCCCGGAGCGGGGGAGGGGGTCGGCGTTGGGCAGCAGGCGGGCACGAGGCGCAGGCGGCAGCCCGGCGGAGGAGCTCATCCTGCGCATGGTCGCTGCGCATGCGGACTCGCTGTTGCGGACGGCCCGCCGCTTCTCGCTGTGTCCTGACGATGCCCAGGACGCCTACCAGCGCACGCTGGAGATCTTCATGGCGCACGCCGACCGGCTGGACATCGAGTCGACCGCGGGCTGGCTGCACGTCGTCGTCAAGCGCGAGGCGCAGGCGATCCGCCGCTCGCGCCAGCGCCACGTCGCCTCCGACGACGTCGATTTCGACAAGTACGAGGCGCGCTCCGCCCCGACACCCGAGGAGCGGTTGGCGTCGTTCGATCGCGTCGGTCGTGCCGCGGAGGCACTGCAGCGACTCAAGCCGCAGGAGGTTCGCGCGCTGTGGCTGAAGGCGCAGGGACACAGCTACAACGAAATCAGCGCGCTCACCGGCTGGTCATACACGAAGGTCAACCGCTGCCTGACGGAGGGGCGCCGCAGCTTCCTCTCGCGCTACGCCACCATCGAATCCGGAGCGGAGTGCGAGCGGTGGCTTCCGACGCTCTCGTCGATGGTCGACGGCGAGGCGCCGCCCGACCAGGTGATGGCGATGCGGCCGCACCTGCGCAACTGTCCCGGCTGCCGAGCGACGCTGAAGGCCCTGCAGGGCAGCGCGGAGCCGCTGGCCGCCGTTCTGCCGGTCCCGCTCGCCGGGACCGCCGTGGCCGGCGCAGACCACCTCGCGAACCTCCTCACGCGCGTCTACGAGACCGTTGCCGCGGGCTTCCACGAGCGCGCGGTGTACTCGTTCACGAAGGCGCAGACGGCGGTGGAGGCGGCATCCGCCGGCAAGGTCGCCGCCGTCGCAGCCTCCGCCGCCGCTGTCGCCGGCGGCGGCTACGCGAGCGTCGAGCGGACGTTGCCGCACGTCCGCGGGCACGACAGGCCGGCGAAGGTGGCCACCGAGCGAACCGCCGAGGCCCCCGTCCGGGCGGTGCCGGCAGATTCGACGTCACCGCCGCCCGCGCGCAGGCTTACGCCGACACGGCGTGCTCGCCCGAGCCCTGCGGCACGCAACGGCGGCGAGTTCGCGACCGCAGCCCGGAGGACGAAAACGTCCGCCGCGCCCGAGTTCGCTCGGCGCGACGCGCCCAGGGCCCAGATCGCGCGCGCAGCCGCGACGCCGCCGGACACGGGCGGCCCGCCCTCGAGCACCCCCGCTGCGCAGCCGGCGGCGCCAGAGTTCGGCGCAGCGAGCGCCGCGCCCGAGTTCGGCGGTTGACCCATGGCGCTGCACTACCCTCGGGCCCATGATCGAGCGGCTCGTCGAGCAGATCGAAGTGCGTTTCGCCGACGCCTCGCGCACCATGTCAGACCCCGCGATCTTCGAGGATCGCAATCGCGCGGCGGCGGCCGGACGCGCGTACCGCCAGCTTGAGCCGGCGGCGAAGCTCGCCGAGGAATGGCGCCGCGCGAAGGACGACGAGGCCGGCGCCCGCGAGATGCTCGACGAGGGTGACGATCCCGAGGTCCGCGAGATGCTGCAGGCCGCGCGAGCCGAGATCGAGCGCCTCGAGCAGGAGATCCGCCTGGCGATGGTCGAACGCGACCCCAACGACGACAAGAACGTCATCGTCGAGATTCGCGCGGGCGCGGGCGGCGACGAGGCGGGCATCTGGGCGGGCGACCTGTACCGCATGCTCACGAAGTACGCCGAGCGGCGCGGCTTCACGGTCGAGTTGCTCGAGTCCTCGGAGGGCGCCTACACGTTCGCGATCAAGGGCGACAGCGCCTATTCGGTCTTCAAGTACGAGGGCGGCACGCACCGCGTCCAGCGCGTGCCGGCGACCGAGTCGCAGGGCCGCGTGCACACGTCGACGGCGACGGTGGCGGTGCTGCCCGAGGCCGAGGACGTCGACGTGGCGATCGACCCCAACGACCTGCAGATCGACGTCTACCGCTCCTCCGGCCCCGGCGGCCAGTCGGTCAACACGACCGACTCCGCCGTGCGGATCACGCACAAGCCG
>DASZDB010000402.1:0-2726 GCA_035942495.1 Solirubrobacteraceae bacterium | reverse complement strand
CTTCGAGTTCGAGGGCTTCACGGGGCACCTGCCCGGCAAGCGCGCCCGCGAGTTCCAGGCCTGGGTGCAGATCTCCGTCGGCTGCAACATGAGGTGCTCGTACTGCATCGTCCCCTCGACGCGCGGGCGCGAGGTGTCGCGCCCGGCCGACGAGCTCGTCGCGGAGGTCCGGGCGCTGGCGGCCGACGGCGTGCGCGAGGTGACGCTGTTGGGCCAGAACGTCAACTCCTACGGGCGCGATATCCGGCCCGCACGGGGCGGGGTCACCTCGTTCGCCGAGCTGCTGCACGCGCTCGAAGCGAGCGACGGCATCGAGCGCATCCGCTACACGAGCCCGCACCCGAAGGACATGCGCGAGGACGTGATCCTCGCCCACGCGCAGCTGGCGTCGGTCTGCGAGCACATCCACCTGCCGCTGCAGTCCGGTTCCTCACGGATCCTGAAGGCGATGCGCCGAACGTACACGCGCGAGCGCTACCTCGACCGCGTGGCGCTCATCCGCGAGCACGTGCCCGACGCGGCGATCACGACCGACATCATCGTCGGCTTCCCGGGCGAGACCGAGGCCGACTTCGCGCAGACGCTCGAGATCTGCGAGGAGGTCGGCTACGACAGCGCGTTCACGTTCATCTTCTCGCCGCGCCGCGGCACCGAGGCCGGCGCGATGACCGAGGGGCTCGTGCCGCACGAGGAGAAGGTCGAGCGGATGCAGCGCCTCGTCGAGGTCGTCCAGCGTCGCGCCACCGAGCGCGCACAGCGCTTCGTCGGCCGTTCGCTCGACGTGCTCGTGGAGGGAACGTCGCGGACGGAGCCGTCGCGGCTGCGCGGGCGCTCGCGCCACAACAAGGCCGTGAACTTCAGCGGGTCGGCGGCGCCGGGCGAGATCGTGCCGGTGCAGATCACCGGCGCGACGAGCCAGACGCTGATCGGCGAGCTCGCGCTGCTCGCCGCCGCATCAGGCAGCCGCTGAGCCCGCCGGCGCCGCACGGACCGTCACCCAGGAGTCGCGCGTGATCTTCAGGATCACGAGCGTGATGCCGAGGCCGATCAGGGGGTCGGCGATGTCGGCGCCGAGCGCGACGGCGGCGGCGCTGGCGATGACCGCGAGGCTGACGTAGGCGTCGGCGCGGGCGTGGGCGCCGTCGGCGACGAGCGCCGGGCTGTTCAGGCGCCGGCCCGCGCGCGTGCGGATGATCGCCGCCCACCAGTTGCCGGCGAAGCCGACCGCGCCGGCGAGCGCCAGCGCGACGAGGTACTCGGGCTCGTGCGGGTTCAGCAGCCGGTCGATCGCCTCGTAGCCGGCGACGCAGGCGCTGACGAAGATCGCGAACACGACGGCGAGGCCCGCCCAGCGCTCGGCGCGGGCGCTGCGCAGCGCGAAGGCGATCGCGAGCGGAATCGCCGTGGCGGCGTCGCCGAAGTTGTGGATGAGGTCGGCCAGCAGAGCGACGCTGCCCGACGCGACGAAGACGAGCAGCTGGAGGATCGCGGTCGCGCCGAGGACGAGCAGGGCGAGGCCGACGGCGCGCAGGCCCTCGCGCGAGCGCTTGATCGACTCGTGGACAAGGCCGTGGCTGTGGCCGCCGTGGCCGTGGCCGTGCGAGTGGCCGTGGTCGTCGTCGTGCGCGTGATCGTGCGGATGGCGGTGATCGTGCGCGTGGTCGTGCGCGCCCGGGTCGTCGGGCGCGAGCAGGTCGTCGGTGGCCACGCTCAGCCCTGTTCCCGTTCGAGGCGCTCCAGACGCGCCGTGAGCCGCCGCACCTCCGCCACGAGGTCGCTCTCGCGCGGTCGGTGGACGATCTCGAGCTTGATGGCATCGGGGTCGTAGAAGAAGACCGCGTAGTAGCCCGGCGAATAGTCGTACTCCTCGGGCCCGCTCTCGATCGGCGCGCCGCGTTCGCGCAGCCACGCCGCGCGCTCGTCGACGGTCTCGCGCGAGCTCGCCGCGAACGCCAGGTGGTGCAGCCCCACCCCGTAACGGTCGTAGGGCACCGGATGAGCATCCGATTGGGCCTCGCGCATGCTGACCTCGCCCGTCTCGCCGATCCTCCCGAGGTACACGACGCGCTCGCCGCGCTCGCCCTCGATCTCACTCACGCGCACATAGCCCAGCGGCTCGAGCAGCCCGCGGTAGAAGTCCAGGCTCTGCTCGAGCGACGTGACGACGAGGTCGAGGTGGTCGATCGCGCTCATGCGCCGATGCTATTCCTGCCGGCGCATGGTGTCCGGGACATGTGCGAACATGTGTTCGTGCGCTGGTCGAACCTGACGATCGACGAGGACGAGGGAACGCGGCTTCCCGGCTACCGCGATCCCGCGACCGTGCGCCGCTTCGACGCGCCGGAGGCGCTCGACATCCGCTTCTACGAGATCCACGCGAAGTCGGCCATCAACCAGGTGCCGAAGGCGTCGCAGATGCCGTTTCGCTGGACGATCAATCCGTACCGCGGATGCACTCATGCCTGTGTCTACTGCGCGTCGGGCGAGACGCCGATTCTGATGGCCGACGGCAGCCACCGGCGGCTGGACCGGCTGCAGATCGGCGACGAGATCTATGGCACGGAACGCCACGACAGCGCCCGGCGCTACGTGCGCACGCGGGTGCTCGACCACTGGACCAGCATCAAGCCCGCGTACCGGGTCGTGCTCGAGGACGGCACCGAGCTGGTCACGAGCGGTGATCACCGCTTTCTCACGCGCCGCGGCTGGAAGCACGTCACCGGCTC
>DASZDB010000401.1:0-6479 GCA_035942495.1 Solirubrobacteraceae bacterium | reverse complement strand
CCCGAATATGTCCCGAGATCTGCGTAGGATCTGCGGGGCATGCCCCCTGTTCAGCCGCCGTCGGGTCACGTCTTTCGCCTCGATCGAGCGCGTGGACCGGTCTGGTACGCGAAGTACCGCCTGCCCGGCGGGCGCCAGGTGCAGCGCAAGATCGGCCCGGCCTGGACCGAGCGCGGCCGGCCGCCCGAGGGCTACGTGACGAAGCGGCTTGCCGAGGCGTGGCTTCGGGACGTGCTCGACCAGGCGCGCCGGGGATCCTTGCCCGGAATGGTCCGCACGGGCGCGACGTTCGCCGATGCGGCGGCGGAGTTCCTGCGCTACGTCGCGGACGAGCGCGCCTGCAAGCCGTCGACGCTGCGCGACTACCGCTCGATCATCGACGCATCTCTTGCCGCGCTTCGGCAACGAGCGGATCGAGGACGTGACGCCGGCGATGATCGACGAATGGCGAGCCTCGCTCGGTGCGCACCTCTCGTCTCGAACCAAGAACAAGCTGCTCGTCGTTCTGCACGGCATTTTCCGCCGCGCAAAGACCGTGTGGAAGCTGCCGATCAACCCGGCTGCGGGAATCGAGAAGTACCGGCAGCGCTCGAGCGGAGACATCGAGGTGTTCTCGCCTGAGGAGGTGCTGGCGCTGGTCCGCGCGGCCGGCGACGCGCAGGACGCAGCGATATACCTGACTGCGGCGTTCACCGGACTGCGTCGCGGCGAGCTGCTCGCGCTGCGCTGGCGCGACGTCGACTTCACGGGTCAAGCGAGTCGCGTCCGCGCCAGCTATTCAGATGGTCAGGTCACGACGCCGAAGTCCGGCAAGGTGCGCTCCGTGCCGATGGCGCCCGACGTCGCCTTCGCGCTGGCCAAGGCAGGCCAGAGCGCTCGCGACATCGCGCGCCATCGGCACCGAGCGCACCTTGCCGGACTTCGGCGTCGTGACCTGGCCGTCTGAGTAGCTGGCCCTCACGCGGATCGCCTGACCGACGAAGTCGACGTCGCGCCAGCGCAATGCGAGCAGTTCGCCGCGCCGCAGCCCCGTGAACGCCGCGGTGAGGTAGATCGCTGCGTCCTGTGCGTCGCCGGCCGCGCGCACTAGGGCCAGCACCTCCTCGGGCGAGAACACCTCGATGTCTCCGCTCGAGCGCTGCCGGTACTTCTCGATTCCCGCAGCCGGGTTCACCGGCAGCTTCCACACGGTCTTTGCTCGGCGGAAGATGCCGTGCAGAACCACGAGCAGTTTGTTCTTGGTGCGAGACGAGAGGTGCGCACCGAGCGAAGCTCGCCAGTCGTCGATCATCGCCGGCGTCACGTCCTCGATCCGCTCGTTGCCGAAGCGCGGCAAGAGATGCGCGTCGATGATCGAGCGGTAGTCGCGCAGCGTCGACGGCTTGCAGGCGCGCTCGTCAGCGACGTACCGCAGGTACTCCGCAGCCGCATCGGCGAACGTCGCGCCCGTGCGGACCATCCCGGGCAAGGATCCCCGGCGCGCTTGGTCCAGCACGTCGCGCAGCCACGCCTCCGCCAGCCGCTTCGTCACGTAGCCCGCGGGCGGCCGGCCGCGCTCGGTCCACGCCGGGCCGATCTTGCGCTGCACCTGGCGGCCGTCAGGCAGGCGGTACTTCGCGTACCAGACCGGCCCACGCGCTCGGTCGAGGCGAAAGACGTGGCCCGACGGAGGCTGAACAGGGGGCATGCCATGCAGATCCTACGCAGATCCCGGGACATATTCGGGACATATTCGCCGAACGGCCCGGAGCTAGACAATGAAAAGGCCCGCTTTTGGGCCGTTTCGATGCCCCCGCCAGGAATCGAACCTGGAACCTTCGGATTAAGAGTCCGCTGCTCTGCCAGTTGAGCTACAGGGGCTGGGTACCGACCCAGCGGGCAATCCTAGCCAGTCGTTGTCGTGGCGGCGCCCTGCGCGGCCTGCGCGGCGACCTGGCTCTTGAAGGCCTCGAGCGCCGTGCGCAGATCCTTGCGGTCGGTCGCCGGCGCGAGATCCACGGCGCGGCTCGCGGCGAGGTCGCCCACGCGGTTGTCGCCGGCCTGGTAGGCCAGCGCCGCGAGCTGCTGGTAGAGGTTCGAGCTCGGTGGGTCCTCCGCCGCGGTCACGAGCTGTTTGGCGCGCACCGCCTTGGGCAGCTGGCCGATGCCCTGGTAGGCCTGGACCATGAGGTTCGCGGCGCGCAGGTTGGGGTCCTTGGGCTCGAGCGCGAGATGGCGCTCCCAGGCCTGCGCCGCGAGCGCGAGGCGCCGCTTGCCGTCCTCGGTGTAGCTGCCGTCCTGCGCGACGCCGTTGATGCCCGCGCGCTGGAAGCGCACGATCGCCAGCTGCGCCCAAGCGTCGGCGTCCCGCGGGTTGGCGCGTACCTTCGCGAGCTGCGCCTCGATGCGCCTGTCGACCGATTCGGTGGCGCTGCCGCCCGACTGGGCGTCGTCGGTGAACGCGTCGACGAGCCCGCCGCTCTGGTCGCTGCCGATGCCGAACAACACGAGGCCGCCGCCCATGAGGATGGCGAGGCTCAGGTAGATCACTTGCACGGTGCGGCGCCGGCCACGTCCGCGCAGGTCGAACAACATCGGGCGATCAGTCCTTCCGGTCGGGTTCCCCCAGCTTAGTCAGATCGCTTCGGGCACCCTGCGGCTCGGCGTGCTCGTCCTCGTCCTCGTCGTCGAAGTCGTGCGGGTCGTCCCAGCGGCCGCCCGGATCGTCGTCGTCGGGCGCGTCCCCGTCGGGCTCGTCATCGTCGTCGTCGAAGTCGTCGTCCCAGCGGCCGGCGCCGTCCGACGGCGGCTTGATGCGCTCGATCCAGCGCGCGAGCAGGATGCTCAGCTCGAAGAGCACGATGAGCGGCGCCATCGCCAGCGACATCGTGAACGGGTCGGGCGTCGGGGTCGCGACGGCCGCGAGCACCGCGATGCCGAGGATCACGTAGCCGCGGTTCTTGGCCAGCTGCTTGGGCGTGAAGATGCCAAGCCGCGTCACCGCCAGCACGCCGACGGGAATCTGGAAGAGCAGGCCCACGCCCGCCACGAACAGGACCGCGAACTTGAAGTAGTCCTTGGCCTGCAACAGGATGTCGAAGGAGTCGTCGTTGAAGTTCTGTAAGAACTCCACCGCGCGTGTGAGGACGACGAAGTAGCCGAAGGCTGCGCCCATGATGAACAGCACGGGCACCATCAGCATGAGCGGCAGCGCGAGCTTGCGCTCGCCCGGGCTGAACGCCGGCAGGATGAACGCGTAGGCCTGGAAGAGCAGCATCGGCAACGCGAGCAGCAGCGACGCGTAGAACGCGATCGTGATCGTCGCGGTGAACGGCTCGGTGACGCCGAGCGTGACGAGGTTGCGCTGTGTATTGGTGGGGCGCGCGGCGGCGGCCTGCGCGAACTGGCGGCTGGCGGCGGCCAGCTGTGCCGCGCTGCTCGTGATCGTCGAGCGCTGGGCGGCCGTCAGGTTCTCGTCGTCCTGCAGCGCCTTGAACGTCCTCGACGCCGAGCCGAGCGCCGGAGCGAGCACCTTGAAGGCCTGGCCGGTCTCGATCTGGAAGCGCGCCGACTGCTCGAGCGGATCCTGGCTGGCCGAGCTCGGGTTCTGCAGGTTCTGCGTCTCGCGCACCGGCTTCGTGACGATGTCGAGGATCGCGTTGTTCTGCCAGAAGCAGAAGCTGAAGGCAGCAACGAGCGTGAAGGCCGAGATCAGCAGCCGCTTGCGCAGCTCCGTCAGGTGGTCGACGAGGGTGAGCTTGTCCTCGTGACCGATCGGCCGCAGTCCGGTGGGCGGCATGCGGCGGGGGGTGCTAGGAGCGCGTCGGGCGCACAGCGTCGTCCGAATCCTCGGCGCGCGCTGTGATCTTCGACGGCTCGTCGTCGTCGTCCTTCGAGTTGCCCGTGATGGAGTCCTTGAACTCCCTCATGCCGGAGCCGAGCGAGCGGCCGAGGTCGGGGAGGCGCTTGGGTCCGAAGACGACGAGCACGATCACGAGCACGATGAGAATTTCTGGCAGGCCGATGCCGAGAGGCATTAGGGGTCCTCGATTCGGGTTCAAACAGCAGGGTATCGCGCAATCCGTCGCGCGGACGTTCTTCGGACTTGTATGAGAGAGCGTTCAAGTTCCGCGGCGGCGTGCCGATGAGTGCGTCATGCAGGAGTTCGAACACGGCCCCTCAGCGGATCACACGCGGTACGTCCGCAAGGTCACGCTCCCATCCGGAAAGACGATCGAGGTCATCTCCTTCGACGAGGACCTCGGGCCCGCGCAGCGCGATCTGCACGTGTGCCCCGAATGTGACTCGCAGCTCGTCTATCCCGTTGCCTGGGAAGAGGCCGCGGGCGCTCGTTGGGCGGTCAGCCTGCGCTGCCCCAACTGCGAATGGGCGGTGTCGGACACGTTCGACGAGGACGTCATCCAGCGCTTTGACGAGACGCTCGACCGCGCTACGGAGGCGCTCGTCTCCGACCTGCGCAAGCTCACGCGCGCCAACATGGAGGACGACGTCGAGCGCTTCGTCGCCGCGCTGAACGCCGAGTACGTCCTCCCCGAAGACTTCTAGCCCAGTGCCGCCCGGCGTAGGGCGTCAGGCCCTGCGGTCTGCGACGGAGCTGGCAACGAGGCTCAGCGCCTCGCGCTGACCGTCGTCGAGCGCGAGCGACCGCAGCTGCGCGGTCGCCTCCTCCACGATCGCCAGCGCACGCGCCTGCGCCGCCTCGAGCGCGCCCGTCGCCGCGATTCGGTCGCACAGCGCCTCGGCCTGCTCGGCCGTCGTGACCGCCCGCAGGTCCACCGCCGCCAGCGCGCGATCGCGCTCGCGGGCGAGGATCAGCGGCAGCGTGACGGTGCCGTCGAGCAGGTCGGTGCCGCGGTGCTTGCCGGTCAGCTGCGCCGGGCCGGCAACGTCGAGGACGTCGTCGAGCAGCTGAAACGCGATGCCGATCCCGCGCCCGAACGCGCCGAGCGCGGCGACCTGGGCGGCCGGCGCGTGCGCGGCGAGCGCGCCGAGCTGACACGACGCCTCGAACAGGCGGGCGGTCTTCAGCTCGCAGCGCAGCAGGTAGCGATCGACCGCCACAGCGCCGTCCCACGCGTCCTGGCGCTGCAGCAGCTCGCCCTCGGCCAGCGCCGACGTCGCGCGCGACAGCGCCTGCACGGCGTCCAGCGAGCCGGCCGATGCCAGCTCGGAGAACGCGCGGGAGAAGAGCAGGTCGCCGGTCGCGACCGCCAGCGCGCGGCCGCCGCGCGCCCACACCGTCGGGACGCCGCGGCGCAGTGACGCGGCATCGAGGACGTCGTCGTGCACGAGCGTGGCCGAGTGGATGAGCTCGACCGCGGCGGCCGCCGCGATCAGCTCGGGCGAGCCTGCCGCGCGCGGCCCCGCGGCGAGGATGACCAGCAGCGGACGCAGCCGCTTGCCGCCGGCGGCGATCGTGTGGCCGGCGTGATGGGCGAGCACCGGCCCGTGCCCCGCGGCGAGCGCCGCGAGACGCTCCTCGACCTGCGCGAGCAGCGCCGGCACGTGACCTCCCGCCGCGCGGACGATGCCCTGGACGGTCGTCGCGGCCGCCGTCACCGCTTCGTGCCGACGTGCAGGGCGATGATGCCGCCCGCCGTCAGGATGTACCGCACGTCGAGGCCGCAAAGGTCCATGCGAGCCGCCAGTTCAGCCGGGGCAGGGAAGCGCTTGACGGAGCTGGGCAGGTACTCGTAGGCCTGCGAGTCGCCCGCGACCTTGCCGATCAGCGGCACCACGCGATCGAACCAGAGGCGGTAGAAGCCAGACAGCGGCGGGCGCGTCGGCGTCGTGATCTCCAGCACGACGACGGTTCCGCCGCGCCGCACGACCCGCGCCATCTCGGCGAGGCCGCGATCAAGGTCGGAGAAGTTGCGTGCCCCGAAGCCGACCGTGGCGGTAGCGAACTCGCCGTCGGCGTAGGGCAGCGCCATCGCGTTGGCCCACTCGAACGTCACCGATACCGGGACGCCGGGCGGGCGGGATGCCTTCTCCCGGGCGCGGGTGAGCATCTCCTGCGAGAAGTCCGAGGCGATCACCTCGCCACCGGGAGCGACCCGCCGGGCGAGCTCGAGCGCGAGGTCGCCGGTGCCGGTCGCCACGTCGAGCACGCGATCGCCGGGACCGACGCGGGCGAGGTCGACCGCCCGGCGGCGCCACTTGTGATGAAGCCCTGCCGTCATCACCGAGTTCATGACGTCGTAGAAGCCGGCGATCCGGTCGAACATCGCCCGCACCTGCGGCTCCTGCAGCGTCCCCTTGTCGGTCGGCGGCGGCAGGCTGGATGGCCCCTAGTGGGAGCCGGACTTCAGCTGGGCGAGAAACTCGACGAGGTCGTCGCGCTTCTTGGGTGACAGGTCGGTGTAGGCGGGCATCGGCGCCGTCGGGTTGACGAGCGTGCGCGCGATCGCCTGGCGCGCCAGACGCTCGCCGATCGTGCTGAGATTCGGACCGAGCGTGCCGCCGTTGTGGCCGATCTT
>DASZDB010000400.1:0-4324 GCA_035942495.1 Solirubrobacteraceae bacterium | reverse complement strand
CTTGAGCACGACGTAGACGCCGATCGCCCCGCACAGCGCGCCGGACATCGTCGCCACGATCAGGCCGTTGCGAAAGAACTCGAACTCGAACGGGCGCAGGAACTCGTCGATCATCGCTGCGGCTCGGCATGGACGTGGGGCTCGGCGTGCGGGTCCGCGCCCGGATGCGGATGCGGGTGCGGGTGCGGGTGCGGCGCGTGGCGGCGGAAGCTGTCGAGAACGACCGGCATGCCGCCGTGGACGAGCACCTCCATGCTGGCCCCGTACGTGCGCTCGAGGACGTCCGTCGTGAGGACGTCGTGGGGCACGCCGTCGCCGATGACCCGGCGGTTGAGGCAGACGACGCGCGGCAGGTGCGCCGCGATCCCGTTGAGGTCGTGCGTCGACAGCACGATCGCCAGCCCGCGGGCGTTGAGGTCGTCGAGCAGGTGCAGGATCTCGTGGCGCAGGCGCACGTCGACCCCCGAGGTCGGCTCGTCCATGAGCAGCAGCTCGGGCTCGCCGAGCAGCGCCCGCGCGATGAACACCCGCTGCTGCTGTCCGCCCGACAGCTCGCGGATGTGGCGGTCGGCGAGATCGCCGATGTCCAGCTGCCCCAGCACCGCGGCGACCTGCGCGCGCTCGGCGCGGCTGGCCCACGGCAGCCGCCGACCGTTGACGCGTGCCATCAGGACGCACTCGCGGACGGTGACGGGGAAGCTCCAGTTGATCGTCTCGACCTGCGGCACGTACGCCATCCGCAGCCCCGCGTGGCGCCGCACCGTGCCGTGGGCGACGCGCATGCTGCCGGCGAGCACGCGCAGCGCGGTCGTCTTGCCGGCGCCCGACGGGCCGACGATGCCGACGAACTCGCCACGGTGGATCGCGAGGTCGACGTCGACGAGGACGGCCTCGTTCGCGTAGCCGCACGTCACGCCGGACAGCCCGATCAGCTCGTGGCGGGTGGCGACGGCCGGGCTCATTGCGGATAGGTCGCCGTGTCCGGGGCGACGTCGCCCGGCGCGAAGGCCTTCAGGGCGCCGGCGTCGCCGCCCATCGCCTCGGTCATCGTCACGTAGTCGAAGTGCATGAGGCCCATCCACGAGTGCTCCGGGTCGCCCGGCTCGCCGGGGAGGTCGTCGTCGCGCAGCACGTCGACGTACTTCACGCCCGCCTCCTTGCCGATCTGCTCGAGCACCGGGCTCGGGAACACCTCGGAACCGAAGATCGCCGGCACCTTCGTCTCGCGCACCTGGTCGATGAGCGCGGCGACCTCCTTTCCGGTCGGGTCCTCGAAGTCGGAGACCTGGATCGCGCCGATGACGTCCCACCCGTAGGTCCGCGCGAAGTACGCATAGGCGTCGTGGTAGGTGAGCAGCTTGCGCCTCGCGCGCGGGATCGTGGCGAACGACGCCCGCATGGCCTTGTCGAACTCGCCGACCTTCGCCTCGAACTTCTCGTAGTTGGCGGCGAAGTAGGCGGCGTTGTCGGGGTCGCGCTCGGACAGCGTGTCGCGGATGATCGCCGCGTACTTCAGCGCGTACGTCGGATCGGTCCAGAGGTGCGGGTTGGGCTTGCCGCCCGAGCGCGGAAACGAGAAGTCATACGCGTACTCGCGCGGCGCGATCGACTTCGTCCCGAGCTCGACGATCTCCGCACCGTCGCGCAGGTTCTCCTGCGCGAGCTCCTTCGTCGGCTCCTCGAGCTTGAGCCCGTTTATGAACAGCACGTCCAGACTCGACAGCAGCTCCGCGACGCTCGGCTTGGGCTCGAACGTGTGCGAGTTCGTGCCCTCCGGGACGATGCCGGTGATCTTCACGCGATCGCCGCCGATGTTCGACGCGATGCTCGTCAGCGGCGCGACCGTGGTGCCGACGGCGATCTGCGCGCCCGAGCCTGAGGAGCTCGATTCGGCCGGCTCGTCGTCGCCACAACCAGCGGCGCCGAGGCCGACCGTTGCGACAGCACACACGACGACCAGCTGGCAGAAACGATCCCGCATGGCGGCAACCTCCGATAGGGGTACGTCAGTGCCGTGGCACCTCCGGTGTCGTCACCCTAGCGCTATTGCCACTGGGTCGCAATCACGCATCATGCCCATCATGGCCGTTGATGGCCATGCGGCGTGATCAGCAGCACGCCGAGCGGGCGCATCGCCTGGATCTCCGCGATCACCTCGAGCAGCGCCGCCTGCGGGCCAATCACATAGTCGCGAGCACTGGCGCCGCAGAGGCAGCGCGCCTACGCTGTCGGCATGCCGGTCAAATACTGGTTTCGCTGCGACATCTGTGGCTGCCTGCCGGACGACGACACGCGCGCGGCGATCGGCGCATCGACCCAGGAGGACCTGTTCGGCGAGTTGATCGAGGCGATGCCCGGCAAGTGGCTCGTCTGGCACGCCGGCGGCCTGCTCGGCCCGCGCCGCTATGCCTGCCCGGATCATCGCAAGGCGCTGCTGAAGTCGATCCGCTTCCACTACGCGTACTGCGGCGAGCAGTGGGTCTGGAAGCGTCCGCCCTACCCGCAGCGCTGGCCGCCGGACAAGCTCGAGGCCGATCCCGAGGCCCCGCTGACGATCCCCGACTGGTTCGTGCCCGGCACCGATGTCGCCGGCGCGCCCTCCGGGGAGGAGCCTGGCGCGCCTCAGGGCACCTGAGGCGGCGGCTCCGGCTGCGGCCGGAACACCTCGCCCTCGACGCGCCCCGGGTCCTGGTCCTTGACGCCGTGGGCGCGGCGGACCTCCGTGACGGTGTCCATCGGCGGCGTCGGCAGCCGGAACGTCGTGATCCCGTATTCCAGCGCGAACTCGACCTGCGCGGCGTCGTACGCCTGGCGCGCGCGCGTCCAGTCGGTGCCGGCGCCCCTGATCTGAAGCCAGCGCCCGTTGAAGTCGATGACGAGGCTGGCCTCCTCCTCGATGACGTGCGATAGGACGATCTCCAGCGCGACCGGCGTCGCGCCGGCTCCCAGCATCGCCTGCAGCTCGTCGAGGTTGTGCAGGGTCGTGTCCTCGTCGACGTCCCACTCGAGGGTGACGTCGCACACGAGCGGATCCAGCGGCCCCGCCTCGGCGGCGGCGCGCGCGGCCGTCAGCATCACGTCGAGGTTCGTCCAGCCGTTCCAGCGCTCGCTCAGCGCGAAGCTGTCCATCCGCAGAGCATACGTCGCAGTCGGCGGGGCCAGTCAGGAGCTCGCGACGCGCGCGGCGGCGACCGCGACCTGCCCGAACGCGATCTGCCCGTCGTTGGGCGCCAGCGTCTGAGGCACGAGCACGCGCAGGCCGGCCGCCTGCAGCGCGTCGAGCGTCAGCTCGAGCAGCAGGCGGTTCTGGAAGACGCCGCCGGACAGCACCGCAAGCTGCAGGTCCTCGCGGGCGGCGATGATCACGAGCACGTCGGCCGTCGCGCGCGCCAGCCCCGCGTGAAAGCGCGCCGAGATCGTGGAGACGGGGAGCCCCGCACGGATGTCGTCGAGCACCGCGAGGATCATGGGGCGCGGGTCGAGCGCGACGGTCTGGCCGCGGTGCTCGAACTCCAGCGGGTACGGATCGGCCGCGGCGCGATCGGCGAGCGCCTCGAGCTCGACCGCCGCCTGCCCCTCGTAGGTCGCCTCGAGGCGCACGCCGCAGATCGCCGAGACGGCGTCGAACAGGCGGCCCATGCTCGACGTGAACGGCGAGCCGGTGCCCTGCAGCGACATCCGCGCGACCATGTTCCAGCGCGCCTGCGCGATGCCGTCGAAGGCCGGCGGCAGCGCGACCTGCATGTCGGTCAGCCACGCGCAGGCCATCCGCCACGGCTCGGCGATCGCGCGCTCGCCGCCGGGCAGGCGGATCGGGCGCAGGCGCCCGGCCCGCACGACCTTGTCCAGCCCGCCGACGAGGATCTCGCCGCCCCAGACCGTTCCGTCGTGGCCGTAGCCGGTGCCGTCGAAGATCGCGCCGACGGCCGCGCCGGTCTCGCCGTGCTCGGCGAGCGTGGCGGCGAGATGCGCGTGGTGATGCTGGACGGCGATGAGCTTGACGTCCTCACGGCCGAGCGCGTAGCGCGTCGAGAGGTAGTCGGGGTGCAGGTCGTGGACGACGATCTCGGGCGTCACCTCGAAGAGCGTCTCGAAGTGCTCGATCCCGCGCTCCAGCGACTGCAGCGTCTCGTAGTTCTTCAGGTCGCCGATGTGGTGGCTCGGCCACGCGCGAGTGTCCTTCGCGACGCAGAACGCGTTCTTCTGCTCGGCGCCGACGCCCAGCAACGGCTTGCTCGCGGCGACGGGCAGGTCCAGGCTCGTCGGCACGTAGCCACGCGAGCGGCGCAGCATGAGCGGGCGCTCACGCACGACCCGCACGACG
>DASZDB010000399.1:0-2384 GCA_035942495.1 Solirubrobacteraceae bacterium | reverse complement strand
TGGGAGACGACGCGCTGTTCGGCGAGGCCGGTCGCGATGACATCAACGGCGGCCGCGGCAACGACAACCTTGACGGCGGCGACGGACGCAACCGCTATTCGGGTGGCGCCGGCACCGACGTCATCGACGCGGCCAACGGCAGCATCGAGACGATGAACTGCGGCACCCGCCAACACCGTGCCCGCCGACGCCAGCGACCGCTTGGCGGGCTGTGCGCGCGCCTTCCGGCTCCGCCTCATCAGGCGCGGGTAGTCACGCCAACGTCACGCGCGGCCCGCGTAGCCACACCGCAGCGTCGGCGCGTTGCTCAGCGGCCGCCGCCGGTGCAATTCCCCGCCGAGGTTGGGCTTGCGGCGCCGCGCTGGTCTTGCGCCCCCGAGATCTCGGCCGGCGGGCAGAGCCAGGCGACGAACAGGTGCCGGATGCCGAGCATGAGCGCGGCAACGTAGCGGTTGCGTCCGTCCGTGAGCACGAAGCGGCCATCGTGCCTCCAGTAGCCGGTCGGAGGTGGCCATGCCTGTCCGTCCGCGAGCGCGAGCTGTCGGCGGTAAGCACGCTCGACTTCGGCGGGGTGAAGCTGCGATGCGGGGCCGGCAAGGCAGATCATCCGGTCGATGTCGACATACGCGGTGGCGACGGTATGGCCGGCAGGCACCAGCGTGCCGCCCCACCGGCACGCACCCGCGACCGCGTCGTCCGGGACCGCCGTGGGTGAGGCGACAACGTTGAGATCTGGCATGCCTGGTCAGTATGGCGATGCGTCTGCTGCACCGTTAATCGGTACGTGGCGGCTTCTCGAGCACGATGCACGACACCGGCGGCTTAGTCGGCGATTGCCTTGAAGACTGCCCGGGATGCCCGGCGTCGCGACCGTGTTGCGGAGGTGAACCGCGTATTTCGAACCCCCGTCGTGAATCGAACGGACCGCCGTGCGCGATACCGCGTCGCGGTACGATGAGCGTAGGAGGTCGCAGGAATGTTGGGTCTTGGAGTCGTTCTGCTTGCCGTCGGCACCGCGCTGTTGATCGCCGAGGCGCACGTGGTCTCCTACGGCCTGCTCGGCGTGAGCGGCCTCGTGGCGATGGCGCTCGGCGGCGCGCTTGCCGTCGACGCCGTCGGTGGCGGGCCGATGTTGGTCGTTGCAATCGCGCTGACGCTCGGGCTGGTGGGTGGGGCAGTGCTGTTCGGCGTGATCCGCCGGGTCGCGGCCGTGTCGCGGCGGCGGGCGAGCACTGGGGCAGACGGCCTGATCGGCCGCGTCGGGGTGATGCGTTCGCCGCCGGCGCCGCTGGGCCAGGTCTTCGTCAGTGGCGAGCTGTGGCGGGCACGTCCGTATCTCGGTGAGGAGGAGGCGCTTGAAGCAGGCGATCCGGTGGTCGTCGAGCGCGTCAACGGTTTGACGCTCGCGGTGCGCCGGGCCGAGGAGTGGGAGCTCGATCCGTGACTGCGCTCCTCGTCGCGCTGATCGTCGTCGTATGTGCCAGCGTCGCGTTGGTCGGCGCGTCGGTGCGCATTCTGCGCGAGTACGAGCGCGCGGTCGTCTTCCGTCTCGGCCGGCTGCTCGGGGCGAAGGGTCCGGGCATCGTGATCCTGATCCCGGGCGTCGACCGGATGGTCAAGGTCGACCTGCGGACCGTGACGCTCGACGTCCCGCCGCAGGACCTCATCACACGCGACAACGTGCCCGCGAAGGTCAATGCCGTGACGTACTACCGCGTGATCGATCCGATCCGGTCGATCACCGAGGTCGAGCGCTATCACGCGGCGACGTCGCAGATCGCGCAGACGACCCTGCGTTCCGTGCTCGGCCGCGCGGACCTCGACATGTTGCTCTCCGAGCGCGAGCGGCTCAACGAGGCGCTGCAGCAGATCATCGACGAGCAGACCGACCCGTGGGGGATCAAGGTCTCGCTCGTCGAGATCAAGGACGTAGGGATCCCGCAGGGCATGCAGCGCGCGATGGCGCGTCAAGCCGAGGCTGAGCGCGAACGTCGCGCCAAGGTCATCAACGCCGAGGGGGAGTTTCAGGCCTCCGAGCGGCTACGCGATGCGGCCGACATCATGAGCGGCAACCCTGCCGCGCTGCAGCTTCGCTACATGCAGACGCTGCTCGAGCTCGGCGGCAACGGGCAAAGCTCGACGATCGTGTTCCCGATCCCGATCGATCTGCTCGGCCCGCTCCTGTCGACCGCGCGGGAGGCTGATCCGGGGCGCGAGCGTCCATCCGAGCAGGCCCTGCCCGATGCGCTCGTTTCGACAGAACCGTCTGACGAAAAGCTCGCGCTCGCGGACGCTCCTCCAAAGGAGCTGGGTTCTCAAGAGCCACAGCCCGAGCAACTCGTGCCCGCGGCGCCACCGCGCGACGATCTCACGCGCCGCGAGCC
>DASZDB010000398.1:0-1762 GCA_035942495.1 Solirubrobacteraceae bacterium | reverse complement strand
ACCAGCGCGTAGATGCCGCCGCCGAGGATGTCGCCGACGATGAAGAACAGCAGCAGGCCCGGCGTGATCGCCCGGTTGAGCCGGCCGCCCTCTGGCCCTTCGGGCACGGTCGGCGACGCGGGCACCGGGATGTTGGGGCTGCGTGGTCCGCGAGGCACGCGGCGGTCCTACCCCACCGGGCCCCGGATCAGCGCGTGTTTCGGCGCGCGCGGAGCGGTGTAGGACCGATTCATGGCATCACTGCGCAAGGAGCGCATCGCGCAGAACGAGAATTCGTTTCGCGAGCTCAACGAGAGCCTCGAGAGCAGCGTTCACCGTCGCCGCAGCGACGACGACCTGGGCGGCTTCGTCTGCGAATGCGGCAACGACGAGTGCGAGGACATCGTGCGCATGCGGATGGCCGACTACGAGGACATCCGCCAGGACTCGCGGCTGTTCTTCGTGGAGCCCGGTCACGACGTGCCGGAGGCGGAGGACGTCGTGCGCAAGGGCGACGGCTACTGGGTGGTCCGCAAGCACGTCGACGTCGCCGAGATCACCGAAGCGGGTGATCGGCGGACGGCGGAGTAGGCCGGCGAGTCAGCTGATCGGGCGCTGCATCGTCACGCCCTCGAGCTCGACCCCGTCGGGCGCCTTCACCATCACGCGGCCGGTCTCGACGAAGCCGACGGCGCGGTACAGCGGCTCGCCCGGCAGCGTCGCCATGAGCGCGAGCGTCCTGAAGCCCTCCGCGCGAGCCGCGCGCTCGCAGGACTCGAGGATCGCCCGGCCCAGGCCGCGCCGCGTCCAGTCGCTGCGTACGAACATGGCGCGCACGCGGGCCGGCTCGGTCCGCGGGTCGAGCAACCGGTCGTCGTCCTCGGCGTCGCCCGCGCCGGCGTGCAGGCGGTTGCGCCGGCTCCAGCCGCCGCAGGCGACGATCTCGCCGGCGGCCTCGTGCACGTAGTAGGTGCCGTCCTCGATGAGCACGGTGTCCAGAGCGGCGACGTGGACGACGGCGCTCGCGGTCTGGCGCTCGTCGTAGAAGTGTGGAAAGAGATCTCGGACCGACTGCTTCATGAGCGCGGAGATCTCGTCGATGTCGGCGGCGACGGCGAGCCGCTGCGGCGCGAGTTCGGCGACGGTGGTCATCGCGCCCATGATGAACGGGCGCGACTTCGCGTTGACGGCGCCGGCTCAGCGGGAATGCCGCGCCCATGACCGACACAGCCCCCACGCCGAACCCCGAGAAGGACCCCGCGGACTGGGTCACGGGCGACGAGCCGATGACGGGGCCGCAGGCCTCGTACCTGCAGACGCTGTGCCAGGAGGCCGGCGAGGACTTCGACCCGAACCTCACGAAGGCGCAGGCGTCCGAGCGCATCGACACCCTGCAGGCCAAGACGGGCCGCGGCGCCGGCTAAGGCCGGGCCGGCGCGCGCTCACCGCCGGCGGCGCAGCACGCGCCGGTCGTCGGGCAGGCGCTTCGTGTAGCGCACGGAGTCGAGATGCTCGAGCAGCGCCTCGGCGAACTTCCGCGACGTCCCGAGCTCGTCGCGCAGCCGTGCGAGGGTCACCGCGCCCTCCTGCGCGATGATCGCGCCGACGCGATCGGCGACGACCGCGACGGCGTCGCGGTGCGCGTAGAGGTCACGGCCGACGCGGACGGCGACGCCCGCCTGGATCAGCGCGGGCAGATGCGCCACGGCAGCGCCCAGCTCTGCGCGCGCGGGCGGCTCGTGACCGGCGGCGCGCAGCCGCTGCGCGAGCTCGAGCGCGTCAG
>DASZDB010000397.1:0-7925 GCA_035942495.1 Solirubrobacteraceae bacterium | reverse complement strand
TCGAGGCCCATGCCGCGGGCGACCTCGATGACGTCGGAGCCGGTCTCCTCGCAGACGTTGGCGATCTCGTTGATGAACGAGATCTTCGTGGCGAGAAAGGCGTTCGACGCGAGCTTGACCATCTCGGCCGACGCGATGTCCGTGCGCACGAGCGGTGCGTCGAGCGGCGCGTAGAGCTCGACGACGGCGTCGCCCGCCCAGTCGCCGTCGTCGCCGACGACGACGCGGTCGGGGTTGAGGAAGTCCTTGATCGCCGAGCCCTCCTTGAGGAACTCCGGGCACGAGACGTACGACAGGCCGAGCTTGCCTTCGGCGGCGAGGACGCGCTTGATCGACGCGCCGGTTCCGGCGGGAACCGTCGACTTCATGACCAGCGCGTGGCGGTCGGACGCCGGGATCGCGTGGACGACGGCGTGCACCGCGCTCAGGTCGGCGTCACCGGAGTACGTCGGCGGCGTGCCCACGGCGACGAACAGCAGCCGCGCGTGCTCGAGCGCATCGGCGATGTTCGTCGAGAAGTGCAGACGGTCGCGATGCTCGGCGACCATCTCGGCGAGGCCGGGCTCGTAGATCGGGATCTCGCCAGCCTTCAGCCGCTCGATCTTGTCCGCGTCGATGTCGATGCAGTACACGTCGCTGCCGAGGTGCGCGAAGCCGGCCGCGGTCACGAGACCGACGTAGCCGGTCCCGATGACGCCGATGGGTGAACGTTCGTTGCTCATGCGGCGGGCCACGTTACCTGCCGACCCGGATCAGCGACCGCGCGACCGCCGACCTCCAGACGCGGCGCTCGCCGGCGCCACGCTGGCGACGGGGGTCGCAGCAGGCCTACTGCCCGATCCGCTGCAACGACCGCGCGATGTCCATCATCTGGCGGTTCGTCAGCGTTTGCGAGAGCGTGTTGGCGACCCAGTAGACCGCCTTCGGCGTCTCCCACGCGATCAGGCGGATCTTGCGCCCGTCGAAATAGCGCTTGTACGTGCGCTTGCGCATGCGCACCTCGTCGGTCGGGTTGTCGAGGATCGGCGGTGCCTTCCACGTCATCCCCTGCACGCCGTAGAACTGGCCGTTGCCCTTGCCCTCCAGCGACAGGACGAGCCGGTAGGCGCGGTACTTGTTCTTGTTGCGGTCGTAGATGTCGTACATGCGCGGGCTCTCGTCCTGGTAGCCGCCGCGCGCGTAGATCGCCTTGGGGAAGTAGATCGGCAGCGTGCGCTGCTTCGTCGCGATCGTCAGGACGTGGTCCTCGCCGGACTCCTTGCGCTCGACGAGGCCCGGCGCGAGCCGGCCGGTGTTCTTGATGCGCTTGGGCTTCTTGCGCTCGGCCTGCGCGTCGGCGGCCTTCTCGGCCGTCGAGCCGAGGCCGACGTCGATGAACTCGTCGATGGTCCGGTTGAGGTTCTCGGGCGTGATCTCGACGTACGAGGCGTCCTCGCCCTGAGCGGCGCGGAAGCGCACCTCCTGGATCGGGTTCTTCGTCGACTCGTACGCGAGCCTGATGAGCCGAAGGATCGCCGCGTCGTTGTCGCGGGCGATGTCGGTGTCGGTGTAGCGCCCGAAGATCCGCAGCAGCTCCTTGCGGTCGCCGAACAGCTTGCCCAGCCCGATCTGTCCCTTCGCCTGGCGCAGGAAGTCCTGCTGACGCGCCGCCCGCACGAAGTCGTCGTCGGTGTGGCGATAGCGCACGTAGTCCAGCGAGTCCGAGCCGCAGAGCTTCTGATAGCCCGGCTTGAGGTCGATCGTCGCGTAGCCTCCGGGGCCGCCGCGATCGTTGAAGTAGCGCCGGTCGACGTCGACGAACACGCAGCCGAGGCGATTGACCGCGCGCTGGAAGCCGTTGAAGTTCACGTTGACGACGTGGCTGATCGGGATGTTCAGCAGCCCCTTGACCGTCCTGACCGAGAGGCGCGGGCCGCCGAGCGCGAAGGCCTCGTTGATCCTGCGCTGCCCATGACCGGGAATGCTCACGAGCAGGTCGCGCGGGATCGACATCACCGCCGTCGCGTTCTTGTCGGGATCCAGGCGCACCACGATCATCGTGTCCGACCGCACCGGGATCCCCTTCTCGCCGTAGCGGCCGTCGGAGCCCAGCACGAGGATCGTCTGCGGCCCGCCGGGATCGACCTCGTCGAGGACGCTCTTGATCCCCGGGATCGGCGTCGACTCGTTCTGGAAGACCTCGATCGTCTCGTGGACCTGCAGCAGCACGGCGCTGGCGACGGCGGTCGCGCTGAGCAGCATCACGATCAGCCCGCCGACCAGGAAGCGCTTCCACGTGTCCCAGCCGAGGCGGGTGACGCCGCCCTCGCCCTCGTAGACGCTCACGACGCGAGACCTCCGTCGACGGCACGCAGCGGCGCGCGCACGGCGGCCGCATCCATCTGCGCAAGCCACCCGGGCAGGTCGAGCACGAAGTCCCGCAGCGCCTGGCGGTAGCGCGCCAGCGAGTCGATCGAGACCCACTCCTCCGGGCCGTGGTGGCCGCCGCCGGTGGGACCGAACTCGACCGCCGGGATGCCGGCCTGCAGGAAGGAGATCGCGTCCGAGGCGCCGTCGCGCCCGATCGACAGCGCCTCGTCGTCGAGCGAGACGGACACCGCCTCGCGCAGCGCGCGCACGAACGGGTTCGCACGCGACACGCGCGCGGGCGCGCGCTGGAAGGTCTTGACGATCTGGACGTCCTCGAGCGCGCGGATGTCCGCGAGGATCTCGTCGGCGTGTTGGGAGGGCAGGTAGCGGATGTCGACGTCCATCGTGCAGCGGTCGGGCACCTTGTTGAAGGCGTCGCCGCCGACGATCCGCGAGACGTTGATCGAGGGCCGGTCGAACAGGTCCGACGACTCGCGGCTGAAGCGTAGGGTCTCGATCCGTCGGAACACGTCGTAGGCCTTGAGGATCGCGTTGTCGCCGGCCCACGGCGTCGAGCCGTGCGCTGCGATCCCGCTGACTTCGACACGGACGGCGAGAACCCCCTTCGCCTGCACGCCGATGTGCAGGTCCGTCGGCTCGCCGGTGATCGCGAAGTCGCCGGTCAGGCCCTCCTGCACGAGCGCATCCGTGCAGCGGAAGTCGAGGTTGTCGGACTCCTCGTCGGGAACGCAGATGAACCGGACGCGGACCTTGCCGTTCTGGACGCAGTCGTGGACCGCGCACATCATCGCCGCAAGGCCGCCCTTCATGTCGTAGGCGCCGCGGCCGATGAGCCGGTCGCCGTCGATGCGCGGCGTGAACTGGTCGCCATGCGCCGGCACGACGTCGACGTGGCCGTGCAGGATCACGCACGGGCCCGTCGGCGGCCCGATGTCGGCGAGCACCACCGGCAGGCCGGCGAACTCACGACCGGTCACGGGAACGTCCCGGGCCTCGAGCCAGCCCTTGACGAACCCGACCGCCGCGCGCAGGCCGTCGCTGGTGGACGTGTCGTAGGTGATGAGCCTCTCGGCCAGGACCCGTTCGTCCATCGCTGCAGGTGAGGGTACCCGCCCCGACCTCACAGCGGGGACGCGGTTATGTAGCGTGCGTCACGTGGCCGGCCGCATCGTCCTCTTCGGAGCCACCGGTTACACCGGCGAGCTGGTCGCTCGGGCCCTCGTCGCGCGCGGGGCGGCGCCGGTGCTCGCGGGACGCTCGCGGGAGCGCGTCGAGGCCCTCGCCGCCGAGCTCGGCGGTTTGGACTGCGCCGTGGCGGACGTCGCGCGGCCGCCCACGGTGCGTGCGCTTGTCGAGGCCGGCGACGTGCTCATCTCGACCGTCGGCCCGTTCGTGCGCTGGGGCGAGCCCGCCGTACGCGCCGCCATCGACGCCGGCGCGCACTACCTCGACTCGACCGGCGAGCCGCCGTTCATCCGCGCGGTCTTCGAGCGCCACGGCGCGGCTGCTGAGGCGGCCGGCGTCGGGCTGCTGACGGCGTTCGGCTACGACTACGTCCCCGGCAACCTGGCGGGGACGCTCGCCCTGCGCGAGGCCGGCGAGCGCGCGGTCAGCGTCGACGTCGCCTACTTCCTCGGCGGCGCCGGCGCCCAGCCCAGCGGCGGTACGCGGGCGTCCTCGGCGGGGCTGCTGGCCGAGCCGGCCTACGCATTCGTGGACGGTCGCGTCGTCACCGAGCGCACGGCACGCCGGGTGCGCTCCTTCGACGGCCGCCCCGCGATCTCGGTCGGCGCAACCGAGCAGTTCGCGCTGCCCCGGGTGCACCCCGGTCTGCGCGATGCGCGCGTCTGGCTCGGCTGGTTCGGCGGCAACTCCCGTCCGCTGCAGGCGATCTCCGCCGCGACCGCGCTCGCGACGAAGCTGCCCGGCGTGCGAGGCGCGATCGGAGCCGCGGCGGGACGGCTCGTCAAGGGCTCGACCGGCGGGCCGGATGCCAGGACACGCGCCCGCACGCGCTCACAGATCGTCGCCGTCGCCTCCGATGCGGGCGGGGCGCCGCTGGCGACCGTGCGCCTGGAGGGCGACAACCCGTACGACTTCACCGGCGCCGTGCTCGCGTGGGGCGCGATGACGATCGCCGCCCGCGGGCTGCGCGGCCTCGGAGCGCGCGGCCCGGTCGACGGCTTCGGCCTGGACGAGCTGCAGGCCGGCGTCGCGCAGGCCGGCATCGCCCGCGCCGACTGAGGGCGCGCTCGGTGTGCCGCGGCTTCCGGAGGCCGCTGCGCTTCGCGCCGCCGCGTGCGTGCGCCGACGTGGCTGAACTGCATCTTTGAGGGAGTCAGGATCTGAGGCGGTGGCGTTTCGGCCAGGGCCGGCGGGCGGGTCGCGGTGGTCCTGCGAGGGGTCTTGCGGATTGCGTCCCCATGAGGGACGTTTCGCGCAAGACCCCCCGGCCGGCCCTGGACAAACGCCGCGACCCGGGCCAACTCACGCCCTCAAAGCCGCATCAGCGAGATCGTCGTGAGGTCGGGCGGTGGCGTCCGGCGGGGCCGATAGGCCTCGGGCTGGCGGCGGGCTGACTCGAAAGCTGCATGTCGGCCTGACCAGCGAACGTTGTGTCGCCCGCCGCCGTTCGAGGATCTCCGGTGTGACCTGATAGGAGCGTGGCATCGCCCCGACTGAGGCGTGTCCACCGGCGATCGTTTGTCAGATCCCCGAAAGGGACGGTGCAGATGATCGTGATCGGCACGGACACACACAAGGCGTCGCATACCGCCGGCGCGACCGATGCCGTGACGGGCCAGGTGATCGCTGATAAGACGGTCGCGGCGAAGCGATATGGATTTGAGGATCTGCTGCTGTGGGCGCGCGGTCTGGGCGGCGAGCGTGTTTGGGCGATTGAGGACTGCCGCCACGTTTCTGGTGGCCTTGAACGTTTTTGCTCGCCCGCGGTGAGCGCGTTGTGCCGCAGCTGATGGCCGGTGCGCGGCGCTCGTCGCGTGAGCGCGGCAAGTCTGATCTGATCGATGCGGTTCAGGTCGCTCGGGCGGCGCTGCGCGAAGGACTCGACGAGCTACCGGTCGCGCAGCTTGCGGGCCCCGAGCTCGACGTTTGGCTGTTGGTCGATCACCGCGAGCGTCTCGTCGCCCAGCGCACCGCGTTGATCAACGACCTGCGCTGGCAGTGCCACGACCCGTAGCCAGACTTCGAAATTCCCGCGCGCGCGTTGATCTGCGCTCGCTGGCAAGAGCGAATCGCCGGCCGCCTGGCTCGCGCACAGCAGACCACGCGCGTGCAGATCGCGCGTGACGAGCTGCGTCGCGTCCGTGAGCTGACGCGGTCAATCGACGCGCTCGAGCACGAACTCGCCGCCCTCGTCGCGCTCCTCGCGCCACGACTGCTCGCCGAACGCGGCTGCGGCGTGCTGACCGCCGCCAAGCTGATCGGCGAGATCGCCGGGATCAAGCGCTTCAAGACCGACGCCAAACTCGCCCGCCTCGCCGGCACCGCACCGATCCCCGCCTCATCAGGAAATACCACCCGCCACCGCCTCGACCGCGGCGGCAACCGCCAACTCAACTGCGCGCTGCACCGCCTCGCGATCAGCAAAAGCCGCCACGACCCCACATCAGCCGCCTACCTCGCACGCAAACACGCCCAAGGCAAGAGCCGCCGCGAAGCGCTGCGCTGCCTCAAACGCCACCTCGCGCGCCGCGTCTGGCACCTCCTACAGCCAACACCGCACCAGCCCAAGCACGCCATCATCACGATCTACTGCAACACCCCATCAGACCGCTTCTCCTTGACATAGGAGCAACGTTCCGGCGCGTAGCGCGCCAGCGCTACGCGCCCTTGACGCGTGAGTGAGTGGTTACTTACACTCCGCGCTGCGATGCTCCCCGCGATCGCCCGCCTCGTCACCGCGCACCCCCGGCGCGTCCTCGCAGCCACGATCGCGCTGCTCGCGGTGGCGGTCGGGTTCGGCGCGCCGGTGACCGGCATGCTGACGGTCGATCCGGACCTGGACTTCATCGATCCGGCGGCGCAGAGCAACGTCACCGGCGACGAGCTGCGGCGCGCGATCGGCCGCGGCCTCGGGCCCGGCGTCGTCGTGCTCGTCCGCGGACAGGACGCCGTTCGCAGCCCCGGCGGGCAAGCGAAGCTGCGCGGGGTCGTGCGTCGGGTCGAGGCCGATCCGGCGGTCGCGCAGACGAACTCCGCGCTGCGCGACCCGCGGCCGTCGAACCCGTTCGTCTCGCGCGACGGGCGCTCGAGCTTCGTCGCCGTCTACCTGCGCTCGGGCGCCGACGGCGAGGCGGCCGGCGCGCGAATCGAGCGCAGGCTCGCGGGTCTGCGCGGGGTGCTCGTCGGCGGCGGCGCAGTGGCGGGGCCGGTGGTCGGCGACCAGGTCTCCGAGGATCTCGCGAAGGCGGAGATGCTGGCCTTCCCGCTGCTCTTCCTGCTCACGCTCGTCGTCTTTCGCGGCGCGATCGCGGCGCTCCTGCCCCTCTTCGTCGGCCTGCTGACGATCATGATGACGTTCCTCGGGCTGCGGCTCTTCAACGAGGCGACGGCGCTGTCGATCTTCGCGCTGAACCTCGCGATCGGGCTCGGACTCGGGCTCGCGATCGACTACTCGCTGTTCGTCCTCTCGCGCTACCGCGAGGAGATGGAGCAACACGGACCGGGGCGCGAGGCGCTGACGCGCACGCTGCGCACCGCCGGCCGAACCGTGGTGTTCAGCTCGCTGACGGTGGCGGCCGCGATGCTCTCGCTGCTCGTCTTCCCGCAGCGCTTCCTGTACTCGATGGCGATCAGCGGCTCGCTCACCGCGCTGAGCGCGGGCCTCATCTCGCTCATCGCCCTGCCCGCGGTGCTCATGCTGCTCGGCCCGCGCGTCGACGCGCTGGCGCCCCAGCGCTGGCGCCATCGCGCCGTCAGCACGGAGCACGGCTTCTGGTACCGGCTCTCCCACGGCGTCATGCGCCGGCCGCTGCTCATCGCCGTCACCACCTCGGCGGTCCTCATCGCCGCCGGGATCCCGTTCACGCGCATCGAGTTCACGGGCGTCGACGCGAGCGTGCTGCCCGACAGCGCGGTGGCCAAGCAGGTCGACACCGCGCTGCGGACGGAGTTTCCGCCCGGCCGCGCGTCGCCGCTGCACGTCGCGGTCCACGCGCCGCCCGGCAGCGGCGGCGAGGTGCGCGGCTACGCGCAGCGCCTGCAGGGCCTCGACGACGTGGCGGCGGTCGAGCCGCCCCGCTTCGTCGGCGACGACACCTGGCTTGTCGGCGTGGCCCCGGAGGGCGGCGCGCTGGACCAGCGCGCCCTGGATCTCGTACGCGCCGTTCGCGCCGGTCCTGCGCCGGGCGAGGTACGCGTCGCCGGCGAATCGGCGCGCTTCGTCGATCAGCGTGCGGGCCTCGCCGACCGCCTGCCGCTCGCGATCGCGGTGCTGGCGATCACCACGCTGCTGATCCTGTTTGCGATGACGGGCTCGGTCGTACTGCCGCTCAAGGCGCTGTTGATGAACGTGCTCGGCATCAGCGCGGCGT
>DASZDB010000396.1:0-2075 GCA_035942495.1 Solirubrobacteraceae bacterium | reverse complement strand
CCGGAAGCGTGCGGCCCGCCGCCGCGGCGCGCGCGGCGCCGCGGCGGCGCTCGCGGCGCAGGTCGAAGAGGTACGTGTCGAAGTCGACCTGGATCGTGTGGCGCTCCGACGCGACGTAGCGGCGGCGGCGGCGCTGGTCCTCGCGCCGGATGTCTGCCTCCATCGCGCGCTGCGACGGCAGGTGATACTCGCCGCGCAGGTACTCGCCGATCCATCGGCCCTGCGCCTCGGCGAGCGGCATGATCGCCCCGAGCGGCTGGGCCAGGCCGACGAACGCGAGGCTGGCGTGGCCCGGCCGGAAGACACGGCGGAAGAGGTCGATGCGGTTGCCCGGCGCCGCGAGAAAGCCCGCGTCGAAGAACGGGAACGTGATGTTGTAGCCCGTGCAATAGATGACGACGTCGGCATGTACCTGCGTGCCGTCGGTGAACTCGACCCAGTCGGGCCCGAGCTGCGCGATGGTCGGCCGCGGCACGACGGCGCCGTGGATGATGCGGTCGAGGATCCGCCCGCTGACCGTCGGGTGCGCCGACCCGAAGCGGTGGTCCGGGCGCGGCAGGCCGTAGCGCTCGGGCCGGCCGGTGTGCAGGCGGATGATGAGCTCCGAGATCCGCGCGTCGAGCCAGTGGGGCACGTGCGGGAGCGTGCTGATCTGATCCAGCGGCTTGCCGAAGAGGTACTTCGGCACGATCCAGGCGCCGCGCCGCGCGGCGAGGTGCGTCGATCGCGCGACGTAGCTGGACTCCACGGCGATGTCCATCGCGCTGTTGCCCATGCCGAGCACGACCACGTCCTTGCCGGTGAGAAAGGCGTTGTCGCGGTAGTCGTGGGCGTGCATCTGGATGCCCGCGAACGTGTCGGCGCCGGGGAACGCCGGCACGGGCCAGCGCTTGTCCCAGTGATGGCCGTTGGCGACGACGAGCATGTCGTAGTCGCGCGTCTCGCCGCCGGCGTCGGTCAGCTGCCACGTCCCGTCCTCGCGCGGCTGTGCGTGCGCGATCGCGGTCTCGAAGCGGATGCGGTCGCGAAAGCCGAAGTGGTCGACGTACGCGTCGAAGTACGCAGCGATCTGCGTGTGGTGCGGGAAGTCCGGCAGCGACCGCGGCATCGGGTAGTCGGAGAACTGCATCCGGTCGCGCGACGTGTTGATGTGCAGGTCGCGGTAGTCGGCCGACATCCCGTTCGTGTTCTCGAAGACCCAGTTGCCGCCGACGCGGTCGGACGCCTCGAAGCAGTCAAACGGCAGCCCGCGCTCGTGCAGCGCCTTCGCGGCGGCGATACCGGACGAGCCGGCGCCGATGATCGCGGATGTCGGCAGCGTGCGCATGCAGAACCTGACGCACGCGTCACCTTACTGGCGCGACTCGGCACGCGCGACGAGGAGTGGGCGCGGACGCAGCGGTCACGTGCCGGCTGCGCGCTCAGCCGCGCGCAGGATGCGCTCCATCGCCGCGCCGTAGCCCGGCGCACGCCCTTCGACGAGCCGGCTGCGGGCCGCCTCGTAGCCCAGCCACGTCGGATCGCGGCCGGGCTCGGCGCGCAGCCCGTCCTGCTCGACCTCCAGCAGGAACGCGGTGACGTCGTCGAAGCCGTGGCGCGACGGCGCGTAGCGATACACGCCGAGCGGCTCGGATCGGACGTGCCCGGTCACGCCGGCCTCTTCATGCGCCTCGCGCGCGGCGGCCTGCGACAACGCCTCACCGCGCTCGACGCCGCCCTTGGGAAACGTCCAGCGCTCCGCGTTGTTCGTGCGCACGAGCAGGAACTCGAGGCCACCCGCCGCGCGGCGTCGCACCGGGACGGCGGCGACGACCGTGGTCCTGCCGCGGGTGGCGCGGCGCAGCACTTGGGTCAGCCGCGCCATCGTCCGACCGCGCTCAGTACTCCCGCGGCGCTCCGGGGTCCGTCAGGCCGCCGCCACGTGAGCGGCGGATGAAGTACACGATCAGCGCCGCGCAGATGATCGACAGCAGGATCGAGCCGCCGCCCTCACCGAAGAGGGCCCGTCCGATCAGGCCGCCGATGAACGAGCCGGCGAGGCCGATGCCGATCGTCATCGGGATGCTCATCGGGTC